>JASLKI010000258.1 GCA_030747575.1 Verrucomicrobiota bacterium
CCTACAAAGTAGCGACGCATACAATTTACCTTAAAATATGGCAGAGAGAATATTTTAATAATTATTACATTTGACGTATCTGTATAATTCCAATATTATTTTTCTTGAAACAACAGAAAGAATAAACACCGGTAAGGAAAAATATGGCAGAAGAACAATCAACCCAAAGGCTTCCACCGAAAACAACAAATATAAAAGTGGAAAGATCGATTTTTTGGAAAATATATTTTTTTATTTTTGTCGGCTTAACTTCATTGGAGTTTATTTTTGTCGGCTTAACTTCATTGGAGTTTATTTTTGAGTCTATTGAAACTACAATTTGGGATATTGTTAATATCCCTATAATGATAATGGCAACTATTGGATTATATGGGTATGTATTTAGTAAAAACTTTTACAAGCAATATTTTTGGCTTTGTTTTTTTGTCTTTCTTATAATCTGGGACGCTATGTATTCAATTGTTGTAGGCATGCCGCCGGATCCAGAATTGACAGAAATGGAGAATAAATACATAGACCTTTTTGCAATTATACTCGCCTATATTTTAATGACCCCTGCTTATATAGGGCTTCTATTATATGGCTTGCCATCAAATAAATTATGGAAAGTTGATTCATTTGAATAGTTAGATGAGTCACAAAAGATCAATAGTAGCAAGAAGGCGAGAACGTAGTAGGTTTCTCGAAGGTCTTATTCACAATGCCTAGGATCATTCAATGATACTTGGATAACTAGTTTTTCAATTACGGTTTGAGAACCCTCTTTACGATTCGAGTAAATTACATAGAACTACTTCAGAATGAACGGTTTCAATTGTGTCCTTCATTGTAGTGAATCGAAGTAGATCAACATTTAGCATAAGTTTTGTGCTGAAATCTTCTGAACTTCTTCTGTGCTCATCCAAATTTTGAATCACTCAGTGTGGGAGAGGGTAAAGCCCATATCATTTGTAGGTGTTATTTAACTGAGCTTTAGGTCTCTCAAAGCTTTGTACAGAAGAAGTACAGAAGCATAGGAGGTTTCAAAAACCTCTCAGATCGAAGAACGTTAAGGGGCTAAAGTAATAGAGTGAGTCGGGTTACGACTCTACTGATTATTTGATGCGACGCCGTAAGAGGAGTGGATCAAAATTATCGTTGCTATCGTAAGCAAATGGTTCCCATCCTTTGGGGATATTTTTGGTGTTGGAGGTTTTGTACTCCCACTGCTGATTTGCATCCCACGGAATGATTTCGAGTTTTTTCAATAAATCCACAGTTGGTTCTTTTGAAGCACCTGTTCCGAGCACTATCGTAGTGGTCAATAATACACCAATCGCGAATGATTTCCAGTCAAGTAGTTTCATAATCATTTGCTTATTCGTGTTAATGCTGCAGAAGGTTACATGGAGGTTGAAGAATCTCTCTGATTTCCGATAATCGTCTTCGTTTGATGGTTGAAGATTGATGAGTCACAATGAATTCACCGAATGAGGTACGGTGATGTTTTCTGTACTTTGTATTAAGATTTTTCACCCAATGTTCGAACACTCAATGTTTACAATGGTTTGTCGAAGGGATCGTTTGGTTTGAGAACCCTCTTTACAATTCGAACAAATTAGACTGAACTACTTCAGGCTGAACGGTTTACATTAAGGAGTTAGGGAAGGGGAGTATCGTAAATTAAATGCCAACTAAACAAAACAGTGATCAAGTGATTATGATTCAGCTTCGTTGCAGCCTGATAATATTGTTGCTTCTTTCTTGCTCTTTAAATCTTAGTGCGGGGCAAATCCCAAAGCTAAAAGACAAAGATCAAAAAGAAGAGATTGTTAGAGGTTATTTACGCCAGAGTGGCGCTCAGCTGTCGTTTGATATCATTTCTTCTCAATTGCCTGTAAACGAGTTGTGGATGCACCGTGTTGAGTCAATATCACCAAAGATTTCAGTTCGGATTTCGGATAATGGAAAGCAATTGTTGCTAAATACAAAATCGAAACTGCCAACAGTGGTCAAGGTGAAGGTTCGATCCTATGTTGTCCGAAAAAGAGATCTGAAATTAACTTTGAGCCAAATTCAAACAATCGGAACGCATAATAGTTATCATATTGCTCCTCATTCCAGTGTAATGAAATTAATAAGGTCAGTTATGCCGTCACAAGCTGACGGTATATCTTATACGCATCGCCCTTTAAGTGAACAGTTGAATTTACTTGGTATGAGAAAATTTGAACTAGACCTCTTCCACGACACAAAAGGAGGTACATATTCATCTCCCGCAGGGGCTGTAATGGCTAATGGAAGCAACTGGAAAACAAAACATCCAGAATTTGACGAAGAGGCAATGAGTAAGCCAGGAATGAAAATAATACATTTTCCGAATTTCGACTTTCGGTCCAACACTCCAACTCTTAAAGCAGCACTTGAGAGAATTAACAGATGGTCTAGGCGGAATTCCTATCACATTCCAATAATGATTTTGATTGAAACAAAGAAGGTCAATAGATCGGTAAATATTGAACCAAAAAACACTTTTCAGGTTCCGGATTTTTTGGCCTTAGAAAAAGAAATATTATCAATCTTGGATATCAGCCAAATTATTACACCAGACAATGTTAAGGGTAGGTTTAACTCATTGAACAAGGCTGTAACAATGAAGGGGTGGCCATCATTATATCAGGCCAGAGGGCGGTTAATTTTTGCCTTGGATAATCAGGGTGAAGAGCGAATTAATTATTTAACCCTCCATCCTGAATTAAAAGGAGCCTTAATGTTTGTTAGTTCTCCTCCGGGAAACCCGGAATCTGCTTTTTTGAAAATAAATGATCCTGTTGCAAATTATTCAGCAATAAAGAATAGAGTTAAGGAAGGTTATCTTGTCCGAACCAGGGCGGACTCGGATTTGGCTGAGGCCAGAAATAATGATTACTCAAAAATGGAAAAGGCTTTTTCATCCGGGGCGCAATACATAAGCACGGATTTCCCTGAATCTGTCGAAGGTGTTTCAAGTTATCGGGTTTCTCTCCCTGGTGATGTTCGGCCAGGCAGATTAAACCCGCTATTTTATCCTGCGGAGGAGGCAAATGCACTGGAGGGAATGTCTGGAGCAGTTTTAATCCGTAATTTCTTGTTGAATATCCCAAAAACAGAATCAAAAGAATAAAATTAATGGTTACAAAGGAGCGGGTAAAGCAATCAGTTGGGTTAAATCTGCCTTTGCAGTCTTGATCGGGCTCGGATCTATTGCTCATTTCTGTGCCCGCTTCACATTGATTGGTTTAAGAATTCTCTTTTATTTAGAGGGGGTGCCCGCGCTCGCCCGTTGCGGTGGCTTGGGGTAGTTTCAGCGGCGACGTGGATTCCGGCTACGCGAAATACGACATCACGCAGGATTACGCCTGGAATTATGAGCATGCGCCGGAGCCGGTTGGCGATGCGGTTCCGGGCGTGGGCGGTGAGTGGCTCTACTGTGGCGTGCCTGTTGATTCGCCGCTTGGCATTGCGGCCGGCCCACTTCTCAACGGTAAGTGGCTGCTTTATTACGCCTCCCTTGGTTTCGATGTCCTGACTTACAAAACGGTGCGGAGTTGCGAGAGGTACTCGTACGGGATGCCGAATCTTCAGCCGATTGCATGGGAGGGTGGCGAGGTGCCGGCGGAGTTGAATGTTGCCAGCGTGATGAACGGCAGTTGGGCGGTGTCGTTCGGTATGCCATCGAAGCCGCCGAGCTTTTGGAGGGATGACGTGGCGGCGACGCGGTCGCGCTTGGCGAAGGGCAAGTTTCTCAGCGTCTCTGTTGTTGCCACAGCTCAGCACGATTGGTCGATTGACGATCTCGCTGCCGATTACGCGCAATGCGCCCGGTGGGCTGCGGAGAGTGGTGCTGACGGGGTGGAAGCCAACTTCAGTTGCCCCAACGTCAGCAGTGTCGATGGCCAGCTTTTTCTCAATCCAACCGACGCGGGTATCGTGTCGGCCCAGTTGCGTGAGGCTTTGCCGGACACGCCGCTGCTGCTGAAGATTGGGTACATCGACAACCGGGAAACGGCGCACGAGTTTTTGGAGGCGGTTGCGCCGTTTGCCGATTCGTTGGTGATGGTCAACGGTTTGTCGGCGAAAGTGCGGCAACCCAATGGCGAGCTGCTGTTTGAGGGCCAATGCCGGGGGATTGCGGGCGAGACGATTCGCGAAACGGCGCTGGAGCAGCTGGCTTTGTTTGACGGGTTGATCCGGCAGTTCGGCCTTGATGTGCGCTTGGTTGGAGTGGGTGGGCTTGGTCAAGCGGCGGATGTTAGGGCGTGCCTCGATCGCGGCTGCGAGGCGGTGCAGTTCGCCACGGCGGCGATGGTGAAACCCGGTTTGGGCTTGGGCATTCGGCGGGAGGGGTTTTAATCGTGCCGATGACTCGACTGGGGCTCACGGGCGGAATTGGGATGGGCAAGTCCACTGCGGCTAAACTCCTGGCCAAGCGCGGCGCGAAGGTGTGCGACTCGGATACACTTGCCCGCGAGTTGGTCGCACCCGGGCAACCGGCTTTGACGGAGATCGTCGAGGCATTCGGCAGCGGCGTGTTGCTGAGGGATGGTTCGCTGGATCGTGCCAAGGTCGGCGAGTTGGTTTTCGGCGACTCGGCCGCTCGCGCAAAACTCGAGGGTATTTTGCACCCCTGCATCCGTGAGACTTGGCAGACCCGGCTCGACAGCTGGGCGGCGGCTGGCGAGCGGTTGGCTGTGGCGGTGATTCCACTGCTGTTCGAGACGAAGGCCGAATCGAGCTTCGACAAGATTGCGTGCGTGGCCTGTTCACCTAAGTTGCAGCGCGAGCGTCTGCGCGGGCGAGAGTGGAGCGACGATCAAATCAGCAATCGGATTTCGGCGCAGATGGCGGTGGGTGAAAAAATCAAGCGAGCCGATCACGTGATCTGGACCGACGGCACGATCGAGGCGCACGCCGCTCAGTGGGATGATCTACTGTCGTCCTGGGACGTGGTGGACTGAACGTCGATGGGAGGTTCCTCAATTTGGATGTCCTTTTTGCTCAAGCCGGCCATGCGCAGAACCCACGCTCCGTAGATCGTCCCGGCAAGGCTGGTCGGGATGCCGGAGAGCACGCCGGCGAGCATGGCCTTGTTGAAGGCGCGGCCTTTTGCGTCCCGGTTGACCAGGGTTTCGATCAAGAAAACGCCCGCGCCGCCGGTGAAAAAGGCGGCGGCGCAGATAAGAGGTGTGCCGGTGAACAGCGTGATGGCGTTTGCCCCAAAGAAGGCGTTGTCGACCAGGAACACCCACAGGCCGCTGAGCTTGTGCAGGAATAATTGGCCCCGTTTCTCGGCCTTTACGGGGAGTTTCGGCGGGGGAGTCATCGTGTCTTTGCCGGTCTAAAGCGGTTCGCGGTGGTCGTAGCCGGTGTCCAGTTCGTGCCAGTGAGCGATGTCGTCCTCGCTTTTTTCCCAGCACAGGAAAACCTCGCGGGTTCCCCGGCGGGAGGGGAAGTCGACCAGACCGCGCTCGGCATCTTTGATGAAGATTTGATGCGTCTTGAATTCGCAAAGTATGGCCTGAATTTTGGACAGGAGTTTGATCGAATGGTTGACCGAGTCACCGCCAACGTCGGACTGGGCGCTCATTATGTTATCGACGCGTTTGCTGATCGTGGCGTACTCATGACGAAGTTGAACCATGGAGTCCAGCCACTCCCTGACCCTGGGCATCATGGACCGGGCCTCGGCCAGCGTATAGTGTTTCTTGAACCGGTGGGCCATCACTCCTCCTTTTCTGGTGGGTGGAGTTTTTTGTGGAGCAACTGGGTCGGGGTGATGTCGTAGGAACGCTGCCAGGCGGCATTGGCCTCATCCGCTTGGCCAAGTTTGTTGAGAACGTTGCCGAGTTGCTCGAGCAGGTAGGAGTCCGGCGAGGTCATTTCGGCCTCCTGCTTGCGAAGGAGGCCAAGCGATTTTTCCCAATGCACCTTGGCCTCGTCCGCTTGGCCAAGTTGTTGGTGTGTGTCCCCGATGTGCTCGTGGATGGTGGAGTCGGGCTCGTCCTTCATCAACTCAGCGGCCCTCTGCAACTCAGCGAGCGCCTCGGTGAATTTGCCCTGCCTGAAGTACAGCCAGCCGAGGCTGTCCACGTACGAGGCGTTGTCGGGGGAAAGCTCGTTGGCCTTGGTGATGTGCTTGGCCGCCTCGTCAAGGTTGCGGTTGATGTCCGCCCACATGTAGCCGAGATAGTTCATGGCGTTGTGATATTCGGGAGACATCTCAATGGCTTTGTTGAAGGTCTCGTCGGAGGTTTCGTACTGGCGGTTTCGCTCGTAGGCTGCGCCAAGCTGGAAATAAAAAAAATGGGTGAGCCGGTTTTGCTCGCCGGCTTGTGCCAATTTCTCGGCGTCGAGCAGATTTTCGATGGCCTTGGGATATTGGTAGAGGGCGCTGTGGGCGAGTCCGGCGTAAAACTTGGTGATGAACCTGGGCTTGAACTGCTCACCGGCCTTTTTAAGTGTGGTGAGGGTGATGGTGGGCCTGTTTTGAAACAGCCGCACGCCGGCCAGTTCGTAATAGGCCAGCTCGAACTTGGGGTTAATTTTGAGGACTGTTTCGAAGTGGGCGGCCGCCTCTTCTAGTTTGTCGAGTTGGCGCTTGATGCCGCCAAGCACGAATAGCGCTCGCTCGTTGGTGGGGCGCTCGCGCAGGATGGCCTCGAGTTGCCGGGTGGCGTCCTGGGTCTTGTCCGCCCGCAGATAAAGCTCAGCCAATTGCTCGCGAACACCGATCAGGTTGGGGTTCAGTTCGATCAACTGGATGAACAACGCGATTGCCTTGTCACTCTCGCCCCAGACTTTGTAGTAGTCAGCCAGTCGATGGAGGATCAGCGGACTCTCCGGCTTGAGGGCGCTGGCCTTGTCGAGGCTTGTGATGATGCCAGCCTTGATCCTGTCCATCTTGGTCCGGGCAGCGATGCCGGTGTCGCGGTATAGGTCGGCGATGCCCAGCCAGAATTCCGGCTCGCTTTTGTCCTTGGTGAAGGCTGTGTCGAGCACCTTGAATGCGTCATCAAAGCGCTTGGCCGCGGTGTGGAGCTTGGCCAAGCCGCTAACGGAGATGAGTGTCGGGTTCGACGTGGCAAGGGCAATGCCGAAGGCGGCGATTGCTTCGTCCGGCTGGCTGGCTTGCTGATAGGCGAGGCCGAGCCACTCGTGCGTCGTCACGGATTCAGGGTTGGCCGCCTGGCCAAGGCGCAGAATCTCGATGGCCTTATCGGTTTTTTTCCGTAGGAGAAACCGGCGAGCGGCCTGGGCAACCACGGTCTCCTGCGTGGGATCCGCCTTAGCGGCAGCCTCGAGGTGCTTGAGGGAGTCGTTCGGCTTTCCTCGAAACTCAAAGCTGAGGCTGGTGAGGAAGTGGGTGAGACCCTCGATGCGGTTCCGGAACTCAGGATCCTCCGGGCCGGTTATTTCCTCGATATTGACGCCGTAAACGCCGGAGGGGACGCCGGGTCGCGGCTTGGCCAGGGGCGAAGTGGAGCACCCTGTGCCGGCCCACAACAGGGTCAGCCCGAGGAACAGTCTCGTATGTGAACCGCGTCTCATGGTCGGGGGTTCACCCGGAACAGCGCTGCGCAAGCCCGGCAGGCTACTTCTGCCAGGTGCGCTTCTTGTGGCGATTGGCGCGGGATTTTTTCTTGCGCTTGTGCTTGTTGATTTTCGCTTTCCGGCGTTTCTTCAGTGAACCCATGTATGTCTCGTTTCGGTGGTTTGTTTATTTAGCAGTTAAAAATTAATGGACTACCTTGTTGAGGGGATACTCGATGATTCCCTCGGCTCCGGCGGTCTTGAGTGCCGGGATAATCTCCCGGGCAACAGCTTCCTCGATGATGGTTTCAACCGCCACCCAGCCTCGCCCACTCAAGCCGGAAACGGTTGGATTACGCAAGGCAGGGAGCTTTTTCAACACCTTTGACAGATTTTTTTCCTCTATGTTGAATTTCATGCCGACCTTGGTCTCGGCGTCGAGCGCGCCCCGCAGGAGCATTGCGATAGTCTCGATCTTGTTACGCTTCCAGCTGTTTTTCCAAGTTTCACGGTTGGAAATCAGCCGCGGGGTGGAGGAAAGCAGCTCATCAATAATGCGTAATTTGTTCGCCACAAGACTCGATCCGGTCTCCGTGACTTCGACGATAGCATCGACCAGTTCGCGCGCCTTCACCTCGGTGGCGCCCCAGGAAAACTCGACGCTGGCCTTGACGTCGTTTTTACGCAGATACTTTTTGGTGAGGTTCACGACCTCGGTGGCGATGCGCTTGCCTTTCAGGCCTTTGACGCTTTTGATGGGCGACTCCTCCGGCACGCAGAGCACCCAGCGGGCCGGGCGGCGGGTGGCGCGGCTGAACAGTAACTCGGTGACCTCATGAACTTTGGAGCCGTTCTCCATGATCCAGTCCAGCCCGGTGATGCCACAGTCGAGATAGCCCAGCTCGACGTAGCGGCTGATTTCCTGCGCGCGGATGAGGCGAATCTCGATTTCCGGGTCGTCGATGTACGGCACCAGCGAACGGTTGTTGACGCGGATGTTATACCCTGCCTTGGCCATCTTCTCGATGGTCGGTTTCTCCAGACTGCCCTTGGGCAGTCCGAATCGGATGATTTTCTTTTTACTCATGTATTTGCCGCCGCGCTGTCAGCTTGGCCTGGGCACGGCCGTAGCGCTTGACGGATTGCTTCACCCGAGTGGCCGGGTTGAATAGCCAAGTCCTGCGCGGCAGTTTTATGTTCATCTTCATACTCCATGCGGAGTGTGCTAAACGCGAATCTCGCCGTTAAACAAACGGGCGAGTGTTCGCGGATAAAGCGTGTGTTCCTCTTGCTGGATGCGCTGGTGAAGCGTTGCCGCGGTGTCGTCCTCAAGCACGGGCACTACGCCCTGCGCGAGAATGGAGCCTGTGTCGATGCCGTGATCCACCATGTGAACGGTGCAACCGGTGGCCTTCACCCCGTAATCGTGCGCCTGCTTCCAAGCCTCCAGCCCGGGAAATGCGGGCAGCAAAGAGGGGTGAATATTAACGACCTTTTTCTCGAATGCACGCAGAAAATCACCCTTCAAAATACGCATGAAACCAGCCAAAGCCACCCACTCGGCCCCGGATTCACGGAGCGCGGCGACGTAGGCAGCCTCGGCAGTTTCGTCCAATTTGGTGCGAAATTTACCCGGCTCGATAAACCGGGCCGACAGGCCGAATCCTGCGGCGCGCTCCAGAATCCCCGCATCGGCGACATCGCTGGCCACCAGCACAATGTCCGCCGGCAGCATCCCGGCGGCGCAGGCTTCGGCCAAAGAGACGAGGTTTGACCCCTTGCCGGAGCCGAGCACGGCTAGTTTGATTTTATCACTCATCCGTTTTGTCCCAAGTGGACGCGGCGCAGACTAAACCAAGCGCTTGGCCAAGGGGAGTGTGAAATAGCCAATGAAAGCGCCCGCGCCTCAAGGTTGGACGGAGAGCAGTAAAGATGGAGCACAGGTGAACGGAGATTCGTGTGGTTTGAAAAAGATGAAAAGGGAGCGATTGACTTGCTTTGTGTTTACAAATCCTACGAATCCTGAAAGCCAGCATCCCATTTAAAAGTTAAATCTGAAAACTTGAAACTCCACGTCGCTTTGCCAAGTTGGTAGCCTGCCGCCGCCGGATGAAATTATCTCTTGAACTGACCGTGGCCACCAAGCCGGAGTGGGTTGTCGCCGTGATGGCTAACCTGCCGTCGTTCCTGCGGGACCACGCCGACTGCGAGCGCAAGGCCTCGGCGCTTGCGATGAGTCTCGTGGCCAAGTACCCGGATCGACTCGAGATCATTCCGGAGTTGATCGCCACCGGCGTCGAGGAACTGGAGCATTTCCAGCAGGTTTACGAGGTGATGCGGGAGCGCGGCATTCCGTTGGCCAAGGAGATCGGGAAAGATCCGTACATCACGGCGCTGATGAAGCTGCTACACAGCGACTCGCTACGGCGGTTTCTCGACCGGCTGCTGTTGGCGTCGATCATTGAATGCCGGGGCGCGGAGCGTTTTCGCCTTGTCTCGGAGGCGCTAGACGACGACAAAGGGCTGCAGCAGTTCTACCACGACCTTTGGGTGTCCGAGGCCAGGCACGGGCATATTTTCGTCGGGATGGCCCTGGAGTATTTTGAGAAGGATAGGGTTTACTCACGGTTGACGGAATTGAATGAGGCCGAGGGCCGGATCGTCGACGGGTTGGAGTTGCGAGCCGCTTTGCACTGAACCAACTGACATCATGAAAACCAAACAGAACAAGAGAGACATGACGCGCCGTCGATTCATCGGCGCGAGTACGGTGGCCACCTTTGGCTTTCAGGTCGTGCCGAGCCGTGTGTTCGGTGCGAACAACCGTCTCGCCGTCGCCGGCATCGGCGCGGGCGGCAAGGGGCGGGCGGACATCAGCGGGGCGGCCAACGCCGGTTGCGACATCGTCGCACTGTGCGACGTGGACGAAGGCCGCGGCTCGGGGATGTTCAATGCATACCCAAAAGCCAAGCGTTTCCCCGACTTCCGCGTGATGCTCGACAAGATGGGCGGCAGTATTGACGCCTGCACCATCTCCACGCCCGACCACACTCACGCCGCGGCAACCTCGATGGCGATGAAAATGGGCAAGCATTGCTACACGCAAAAACCGCTGACGCACGACGTGTACGAGGCGCGTTACCTGACCCACTTGGCCAAGCGCACCGGTGTCACTACGCAAATGGGAAACCAGGCGCACGCCGGCGAGCCGATCCGCCGGGCAGTCGAGTTGGTTCGCGCCGGCATCATCGGCAACGTCACCGAGGCGCACATCTGGACCAACCGCCCGATTTGGCCGCAGGGCATGACAGAGCGCCCGGTTAATGCCGACGTACCCAACGGCTTGGACTGGGATTTGTGGCTTGGACCGGCGTCGCACCGACCGTACGCCAAAGGGTACGTTCCGTTTTCGTGGCGCGGTTGGTGGGACTTTGGCACCGGGGCGCTTGGCGACATGGCCTGCCACATCATGGACATGGCGTGGTGGAGTCTCGAGCTGGGTTCGCCGACGAGTGTGCGGGCCCGGCATGGCGGCAACACCGGGGAGAGCGCCCCGAACTGGGCCGTGATCGACTACCAATTCGGCTACCGTGGCAGCCGCCCGCCGGTGAAACTTGTCTGGTACGACGGCCAAAAGAACGGTGTGCAAAACGCGCCGTCACTCGAGACCACCGGCGGCGTCAACATGGTTGCCAAGGGCAAAAATGGTTTCGGCTCTGTGTTGATCGGCGACAAGGGACGGATGTTTTTCAGTCGCAGAGGCACGGGCTGGAGGATTACCGGGCGCGACGAGGACGAGGTGAAACAGATTGAGGTCAACACGCCGAAAACACTGCCGCGAACCAAGGGCAACTACGTCGAGTGGGTGAATGCCTCCACTGGGAACGGTCACAAGCCGCTGAGTCGTTTTGAGATCGCCGGGCCGTTCACAGAGATGGTGTTGCTGGGCAACCTGGCTATCCGCGCTGGTGAGCCGGTGCAATGGGACGCGAAGGAGTTACGCTCGACCAACAGCGAAAAAGCCAATCGTTACGTTCGTCGGGAATATCGCCAAGGCTGGAAACTCTCATGACCTTTCGCTTGGCACTGTGGCTTGCCGCTTGGGTTTGCGGGCAGGGGTTGCTGTTTTCCCAGCCAAGCGGTGAGCCGATCTTTTCATTCGGCGTCATCGCAGACTGCCAGTACTGCAATGTCAAGGTGCCCAAGGCAGCGGCGCGACAGTACCAGTTGTCCCCGAAAAAACTGACAGAGTGTGTCGAGCACCTGAACCGGCTCGATCTGCAGTTCGTTGTGCACCTCGGCGACTTCATCGACCGCGACTTCAAGAGTTTTGCGGACGTGGCGCCAATTTACGGCAAGCTCAAGGCCGACCATTACCACGTCCTTGGTAATCACGATTTCAGCGTGGCCGACGAACACAAGGCCAAGGTGCCCACCGCGCTTGGCCTCAATTCGCGGTATTACCAGTTTCGTTATCACGGATATCGATTCATCGCGCTGGACGGCAACGACGTCAGCCTGCACGCCTATCCGGCGAGTGACCCGCGCCACAAGGCCGCCGAGGTGGCTCACAGGAAACTGCCAAGCGGCACACCGACCTGGAACGGAGCCGTTGGGCAAGCGCAGCTCGACTGGTTAATAAAGGCGTTAAACGAGGCCGAGCGGGCGGGGGAGCGGGTGGTTCTGTTCTGCCATTTTCCGGTGTACCCGGAGAACGTCCACAACCTTTGGAATGCCGCCGAGGTGCTGGCCGTGGCACGGGAGAATAGAAGTGTCGTGGCGTACATGAACGGCCACAATCACGCCGGAAATTACGGCCGCTTGGCCAACCGGCACTTTGTGACGTTTACGGGGATGGTGGACACGGAGGAGACGGCCTACGCCATCGTAAACGTCCACGCAGACCGGCTGGAGATCAAGGGGTTTGGCCGGCAGAAAAACATGACTCTGCCGTTAGCGGAGAACGGAGATTAGTTGGCCGCCTTGGACAGCGACTCCTCCCTAAACTGCCCGTGGTCGCGGAATTTCTTGTACCGGGCGTCCAGTCTTTTTTTCAACGGCATTAGCTTGAGTGCCTTGAGGTGTTTGAGCAGATGTTTCTTTAGCGTGGCCGCAGTGGCTTCGGTGTCGTTGTGTGCACCACCTAGCGGTTCGGGGATAATATCGTCCACAAGGCCAAACTTTTTCAGGTGGTCGGAAGTGATCTTGAGGGCATCGGCAGCATCGGGCGCGGCGGCACGATCCTTCCACAGGATTGAG
Source organism: Verrucomicrobiota bacterium (assembly GCA_030747575.1). Classification (GTDB taxonomy): domain Bacteria; phylum Verrucomicrobiota; class Verrucomicrobiia; order Limisphaerales; family UBA1096; genus UBA1096. Next base: position 12,808 of record JASLKI010000258.1, read on the forward strand.
GCGCAGCCTTCCGGGCTGATGACCGAGTAATAGGCGTTCTCGAGAATGAGGACGCGGTCGGCCACGCCGATGCCCAGCGCCCCGCCGGAGCCGCCCTCGCCGATGACCACGGCGATGATCGGCACCTTGAGCGTCATCATTTCGCGGAGATTGACGGCGATGGCCTTGGCAATGTGGCGCTCCTCGGCACCGATGCCCGGAAAGGCGCCGGCGGTGTCGATGATGGTGATTACTGGCAGGGCGAACTTGCTGGCGAGTTTCATCAGGCGCAATGCCTTGCGGTAACCCTCGGGGTGGGCGCAGCCGAAGTTGCGCATCACGTTCTCCTTGGTGTCGCGCCCCTTCTGGGTGCCCATGACCATGACCCGTGTGTCGCCCAACTTGGCGAAGCCGGTGACCATCGCCTTGTCGTCGGAGTAAAGTCGGTCGCCGTGCAGTTCGGAGAAATCGTCAAAGGTGTTCTGGAGGTAATCGAGAGTGTAGGGACGCCGGGGGTGGCGGGCGAGTTGCACGCGCTGCCAGGGGGTGAGGTTCGAGTAAATGCTCTTTCGGGTTTCCTCGATCTTGGCCCGGATCTGATCGGCTTCACTCTGGAAGTCCATCTCGACCCCGCTTGGCAGCGATGTCTTAGTCAGGGCATCCAGCTTGGCTTGAAGGTCGACAAGGGGTTGCTCAAAATCGAGGTGGGTTTTCATTACGGATTTGCGGGTGGCCGCTCAGGCGGGATAGTAACGGGATGCCTACGGGGTGCAACCCGTAACAGGAAAGGTTGACGCCTCAATTGCGAGGTTCTAGCTTGCGGGAGTGTTCGCCACGCGGCCTGCGTGCTTGTCGCGCAAACCGGCGTCAAGGCCCATTGCGATTGACGGTCCAAGGCGGTAATCAAGACCCTGAAACCGTGGCATGCCTGATGCTGAATGAGGATCGAGATGATCAAATTCATTTTAACTAAAACCGCAACCAAGCGCTTGCCCGGGCGTTGGATCACTGCATGGGCGATCGCACTTGGGATGTTGATCGTGCCAGGCGAGTCGCTGGGCCAAATCACCATCACGGCTAAGGACATGTTCGGCAAGGAGGGGCAGTATTATAAAATGTATTCCAACTTTGTCGGGCATTTTTCAGAAGCCGCACGGGAGGAGGTTGATGTATTCGACTACATCGGTGAGGCCGGGGGGGATCAGGTTTGGGATTTTCGGGAGGGGCCGGAGGATGAGACGATCCGGTTCGACTATGTGAAGCCAAGCGCGATCGACACGGATTTTGAATTTGAGGGGGCGACGATCGTGGAACGGGCGACGTTTGATTCATCCGGGAGACAAAAAAGTTTGTTCCTTGACGTGAACGCTGCCAGGGGGCGGGATGTGTACGGTTTCCATGACATCAGCATCGACGAAGAGGATCCGGCAATACCGTTCAGCACCCGATTGAACGACTTCCCCGCAGTCATCAAGTTTGGCGACTCGTGGAACGCCAACACGACGTTCGAGTTCGTCACCCGCCAGTCGATGCTCGGGTTGGGCGACATCGAGGCACCAACCAAGCAGGTTTACCAATCTGAAATGACGGTGGACGGCCATGGTATCATCATACTTCCGGACCTTGGTTTTAATGACTGTCTGCGGGTCAACGAACTGGTTCAGTACGACACCTTCATTAAAATTCCAGGCGTTATTGAGGATTGGCAAAAAGCCTCAACGGACTTCGTCCGGAATTACTACTGGCTGAGCAAGGACATGGGCATTGTCGCCCAGATCAGCTCCGTGCAGGACACCGTGCCAATACCGGATGAATTCTCAATAGCAAGTGCCGTGTGGCGGCAATTTGAAAACAATCATGGTGATTCCACCGAAGTACCCCAGTCGGTGGAGGGTCTCGAAATCTCCCTCGACACGAAGGGAAACCGGGTTTTATTGAGCTGGAAAAAAGCTGAAAATACACTTGAATATCTGGTTCAATTCAACGACAGTTTATCCGCGAACGGTTGGAAGGATCTGAAGACAACGTCCGGAAGCTTTGCTTTGGACTCGATTTCCACCAAAAAAGCCCGGTTTTACCGGATTGTTTCGCTGGAATAACGGAATGAAAACGCAGGCGACCCAATGCTTGCCCAAGCGGCCAGGATGCTGTCCCCGATTGAGGGGGGGAGGGGGAGGCGCCGCGTTCACCCTCATTGAGTTGCTGGTTGTAATCGCCATTATTGCCATTCTGGCGGCCTTGATGCTCCCGTCGTTGTTTCAGGCCAAGAGCGCCGCTCGGTCGTTGGCCTGCAAAAATAATCTTCGCCAATACGGTATCGCGCTAAACTCATACGTCGGGGATCAGGGCCACTATCCCGTTTACAATTTTGATCCCACGGATGCGGAAGGTGTAACTCAGCAGTATTGGCACGAGCGTCTCCTGCCTTACATAGGAGTCGAGTGGTTGGAGAAAAGTCCCTTTATTTGTTCGGACTACAAAGGGACGACACTATCGGGCAATGACAATGCTGTTGCGCTGGGCAGTTACGGGTACAACGCCTTTGGCGTGAAGCTTGGCTACAGCAGCCTTGGCCTTGGGGGTACTTTCAGTCACACCCTGATTAGTGGCGACTTGGATGATGTTCCGTCCGAAGGGTCGAGGATTACCGATGGAGATGTTAGATCAACGGCAAACATGATCGCGATTGGCGACGCCACGCTGATTTGGATGACTAAGCCGATGATCAATATTTTGTACGGGGAGGATCGTGATGAGGGTGCCAGTGGCATGGCGCATCTCGACATCAACTATAGGAATTATGTACAGCGCAAGGTCTACCCATTGAGCGACAAGATTATTGACGCGACTGAGGCGCGGCATGGGGGGCAATACAACATCAGTTTCTGTGACGGCCATGTCGAGGCATTGGATCGGACACGGCTTCATGAGCGTAGCTTCCGCGCCCTCCGACGTTGGAACAACGACAATTTACCTCACCGCGAATTGCTGAGCAACTACCAGTCCTGGCGCTGATGTTCAATCCAGTCGCAGCCACGACGCTTTTAGGTAGGCGGGTTCGGTTTTGGTAACCGGAAAATCCGGGGGTTGAATCGCCGAAAACGCCTCCACGATTTTTCTGCCGCTTCCCCGGATTCCTCTTCTGACCTCTTCCCTGAACTTTGCATTGCTCAAGCCCGCCGCATTGCAGCAGGCAAGCAGCATTCCGCCATTGCGAACCAGGGGTGCCGCCGCCTTGGTCAAGCTGCTGTAGTCCCGCTTGGCCAGAAACACCCCGGACTGCTTCGAGCGCGAAAACGTGGGCGGATCCAGGATGACTAAGTCATGCCTTTCCCCGCGCTTGGCCAAGCGCTTCATCCACTCTAGGGCGTCTCCGTAGATGAAATCGTGATCCTTGGGGTTCACTTGGTTGAGTAGGAAATTTTCGCGGCCCCAGTCGAGGTATTTGCGCGAGAGGTCTAGGTTGATGGTTGTGGCTCCTGTACGTGCTGCGCAGACCGAGAACGAGCAGGTATATGAGAAAGCATTCAGTACCGTGGCAGTGCCGGGGGGCAAATTAAACACGGCGAATCCGGGTTCAATGTGGTTTGAGAGAATGCGCTGCCGGTTCTCTCTCATGTCGAGGAATAGCCCTGTAGAGTATCCTTGTTTCAGGCTCAAGCGGTACTTCAGGCCATTCTCCATCACTTCAAATTCGTCCGGAGCCTCCAATCCCATGATGATCCGAGGTGATGCGGAGGTCGTGTTGCTTCGCTGCACCATTCGGTTTAGTTTTTTGTAATAAACCCCCTTGATCTTGAGGGTGCCTTTCCACTTTATAGCAGCCTCGAGTTGCGGGTCGGTGAGTGGCTGGGGCGACTGTATCAGCAGGAAATCGCCGAGACGGTCCACGTACAGATCCTTCCAGCGATCCGCATGGCCATGAATAAGCCGATAGGCGTTGGTTTTCGGGTCGCGACCGGATCGCAGCTTGCGCGGCGTGCCGACGGAGGATGATGGTTTTGTGTTCAACGGTTTACCAAAAGTGCCATTGCTCCTTTTCGGCATAGCCGAACCCCTGCGTGATAACCCAAAGCCCAAGCAGTAGGTTGGTGACGGCGTGTGCGGTGATGGCGTCACCGATCCGGTTTGTGCGGATCACCAGTAATTGGTAAATGATGCCACAGGCAATGCCGGCCAGCCAGTGCTGGTGAGTGAATCCGAATATGATTGATGTGATCAGGAAGGGTTTAACTGCGAACGAGTTATGTGCGGTGAACATCCAGTTCGGAGCAAGAATGTAGCGGTAGAGGAATGAGCGGTAAAACACCTCCTCAAGCATCGGCACCAGCAGCGTCGAGCCAGCGATGCGCACGCCGGCGAAAAACCAATACATTGCCGGTGCGTTATCGAAGTGGTCGGGTAGGTTCCACGAATCGTCCGGCTGGCTCAACTTCGGGTACTGCACATCCAGCGCCACCCAGATCATAAACACCAGTGTTCCGGCAAACAACGCCTCAAAACTGATCCGCCATCGCATCTCGGAAACCAGCGGCCAAGTCACCCAAATCATCCATGCTCCAACAAGGCACTTGGCCAGATAAACCCAGAAATGCGATTCCGGGCCAAGGCTGCCTTGGCACGAAGTGAGCAAGAGGAACACGACAAACGGCAGCGCCCTTGCAAGAAGCGGAGATGCCTTCAATATGGCGGTTAACGAGTTCATGGGGGCCTGTTGGAGCGATGGATGGCCCGTGTTGCTGAGAGGAATTTCCTCATCTCTGTCTCGGTGCCGATGGTGATGCGGAGCCAGTCACGCACTTTGGGCGCATCAAACCATCGGGTTAGGATTTTCCTCACCCGCAATTGCTGAAACCATTCGGCAGCAGTGATGCCGGTCGGCCTGGCAAAAATGAAATTGGCTTGACTGGGCAGCACCTCAAAGCCAAGGGCCTCGAGTGACCCGGTGGTTTTGGTTCGCCACTGAACGATGTGCTCGAACTGCTTTCGGTAGTGTCCGATGTCCGAGAGTGTGGCCAGTGCCGCCGTCTGGCCAAGTCCATTAACGTTATAGCTGTCCCGTATCCTGTCCAGCGCCCCAATGAGTACCGGGTGGCCGACGAGGTAGCCTATCCGCTGAAAGCAAAGCGAGTAAGCCTTGCTAAACGTACGGGACACGATGACGTGCGGGAACCGCTTGGGCAAACGCAGCGCATTTTCGTCGGCGAAGTCAACATACGCCTCGTCCAGGATTGTCACGCCACTTTGCGCAGCGCAAAGTTTGCTCAAGTCGCTCGTTGCGTAGCCGCGTCCGCTGGGCGCGTTCGGCGTCGTGATGTAGCTGAGCGCCGCGCTGAAATTCCAGTTACTCTTTTGCAAGGCCTCATTTGTTGGCAACTCAAAACTAGCGGGCAGCTTGACCTCGTTGCGCCTCGCGCCGTGAATGTCAGCGAGAATCGGGTAAAGCGAGTAGCTCGGCGTGAAGTACTGGATGGTTTGTTTCGCGATTTGCCGACGGGTTGTTGCGCCGGCTTGGCGCGGCTCGGCGAATGCGCGGGTGGCTAGGGCGAGCAACTCGTCGGAGCCGTTGCCCACGATGATGTTTTCACGCTTGCAGCCGTGGAACTTGGCAAGAGCTTCGCGCAGCGGTCGCGCGGCCGGGTCGGGGTAACGGCGCAGCCGCTCATCGGTAGCCGACCGAATGGCGCGGATGACCTTGGGCGAGGGCGGCGCAGGGTTCTCGTTCGTGTTGAGCTTGATGAGCCCGGGAACCTTCGGTTGCTCGCCCGGCACGTAGCCGTGCAGCTTTCGCACTATCGGACGAACCAGTTGTCGCGGGGAGTGATCTCTGCGCTTGGTTGTCATCAAGTGTAATTAATCCTCGAGGCGAATTTCGGCCGAATGGCCGTGGGCGTCGAGTCCCTCCATTTCGGCGAATGTCCGGATCGTTTCGATAGACTTGGCCAAGGCGAGCCTGTTGTATCTCACAACGCTGGTGCGGCGCTGGAATTGATCCACGGTCAAGCCGGCGAACGAAGCACCAGCGCCCCCGGTGGGCAGCGTGTGACTGGGGCCGGCCACGTAGTCGCCGAGGACGGTTGGCGTCCACGGGCCAACAAAAATTGCGCCGACGGTGGTGAGGGCTTTCACGGCCTGTCCGGGCTTTCGGAGCATCAGTTCGCAATGCTCCGGCGCGATGCGGTTGGCGAGGGCGATGCCGTCGTTGATCGATTTCACGTGGATGAGCCACCCGTTTTTCCTGAGTGCCTTCCGAATGAACTCGCGGCGCGACAACGCGGGGAGTTGTTGCTTTAGTTCCCGCTGCACGTCGCCAATGAGCTTTTTGGAATTGCTGGCCAACCAAACGCGCTCGTCGCCGGAGCCGTGCTCGGCTTGCGCGAGCAGGTCAGCGGCGGCGAACTTCGGGTTGGCCGACGAGTCTGCGAGGATGAACATCTCGCTTGGCCCGGGCAGCAGGTCGATGGCCACGCGGCCAAACAACAGTCGCTTAGCAGCGACGACGTAGGCGTTGCCGGGGCCGAAGATTTTTTGCACGGGATGGATGGTCTTGGTTCCGCAAGCCATCGCGGCGATGGCCTGCGCGCCACCGACACAATACACCTCGGTGGCTCCGGCTAGAGCAAGCGCGGCGAGCAGGGCGGTATTGATCTGGCCGTCTTTACCGCAGGGAGTGCAGGCGACGATTTCGCGGCAGCCGGCAACCTTGGCCAGGGTGACGGTCATCAGCGTGGTCGATGCCAGGGGGGCTGTCCCGCCGGGAATGTACACGCCAACTCGTGCGAACGGATCGAACTTTTCACCGACCACGCCGCCTTGGGCGTTGCGGGCATGCCAGTTCTTCCGGAGGGATCGTTTTGCGAATAAGGTGACGTTGGCTTTTGCCAGGCGGATGGCCTTGCGGGTGCGGGCGTCGGTGGCGCCCCAAGCGCCAGCAAGTTCGGCTTGGCTGACGCGCAGTTTGCCCGGGGTAAGCTTGGCTCCATCGAACTTTTCCGTGTAATCAAGCAGTGCCTTGTCGCCGCGGCGCTGGACTGTGCGGATGATTTCAAGCGCTCGCTGCTCGACAACCGGATCGAAAAGGCTGGAGGCAGCGATGAGCTTGTTCAGTTTGGCGGAGAAGGCGGAATCCGTGTGCCGGATCAAATTCATCGGGTGGGAAGATAGTGGAAGAAGCCCGGAAAAGTCAAAGCTGGGAGGCTTGTCAAGTAACTTTGGAGATCAAGAGGAGAGAAAAAATATTTTTTAGGTTTGACGAGACAGGTTGGATTATGTCGTTATTACTAACCTCTTTTATTGAGTTCTAGCGATGTCCCGAACAGCCAAGAAAAAAAAGCCGATCGTCAGTTCAGCGAAAGCGTCTAAGTACGACGCGCACCACGCTGTCATCAACAACACCTACGGCGACTTCGCGGACCTGCGCCACCAGTTGTCCGAATCCAAGGAGGACGTGGCCGAGCGGGCCAAGCTGCTGCAGATTTTTTCGGCGTGCAACGATTCGCAGCGTTCGTGGCTTTTGCTGGAGGATTATTTCGACAAGCTCAACCTGGCCCGCAAGGATTTCAGTCAGGACGACTGGTGGGGCGGCATGGCGAAGAGCAGCGGGGACGTTCGGTTAGAGGACTTGGCGCTGGTATTCATGAAGTCGGGGCGCTCGGTGCCCAACGAGTTGATGTCGTATGCCAACTTCACGCGCTTTGCCGAAGTGGAGCAGGCTGAAAAAGACCATCAACTTTTCAAGGGGCTTGAGGAATGGATGTTCCCTCCAACGCCGGTTCATCTCGACGCGCCCCGTGCTGCGTTGCGTGTGGTGGGGCGTCTTGTTGAGGACACGGAGTTGCCGGGCTTGTACAAGCTTGGGGTGGAGATTCACGTCATACGCCCCCGCACCGGCGATCGTGTGAAGACGCTGGACGACATGGCTGACCTGACCATGCGAGCCGCTCACGAGCAGGAGTTGTTTCCCTCCAACGACTGGTCGTTTATCCGGTGGTCTTCCGGTGTCAGGCATGACTACGACACGGAGGCGGAGCTGATTCCGCTGGGTGGTGCGGAGTTGCTGAAGTGGCTGGTGCAGTGGGGGAAATCCGGGCGAATTCATCTCGAGGGCGAAAAGAAGCCGATACAGTTTCTGGGGCGGATCATCGAGATGGAGCCCCACTTGGAGAAGGCTGAATCGGATCTGTTCTTCACACATGAGGTCAAACTGCCCGACAAGAAAACCTGCACCATGTCCGAAGTGAGATTTTTTGCCGGTGACCCCACGCTGGCTCTGATCGGGGGCGAGGTATTTCTTCTGCGCAACTCTCCCTCGCACGAGGTGCTTGGGAATTGGGCCAAGATGAAAAGGGCGCCGGTGTCGAAGCTGACGCATCGCCTGCTCACCAAACTACGCAAGATCACCACCAACAACGGGGTGAATTGGGAGCAGCTTTGTAAGACGCACAAGGCGACACCACGATTTGTCTTTGAGATGGCCAGTGACACCGTTCGACTGAAACTCCTGGCCAAGAGCGAATCAGACAAGAGTCTCTGGCAGTGGAACGGCCATGAATGGGCTCGGGAACAATCAGGGAAACAAAAACCGAACAAACCGGAAGTACTCGATGACGATCGTCTTGAGGCGGCCGTCGGATGGCTCAAGCGGCTGGACTGGTTCACGCCGGAGCCGGGCCTTTGGGTGGGAGACGCCAACCCTCTTTTTCTGGAGAGCCTGCACGCCGCCTGGCCGGACAAGCCTGACGCGGAGTATCTTGGTGACACGGAATTCAAGCGACTGTTCCTCCAGCCCAAGCGCCTCAAGCCCAAGTTAATCGTCCGGGGTAGCGGCATCGATTGGCTTTCTGTCTCCGCTGAGTGGGAGGAGGAGGGGCTGAAGCTGACTGAGCGCGATCTCCAGCAACTCGCAGCTGCCAGCGGCAACTTTGTCAATCTACCCGATGCCGGCTGGGTTCAGTTGGATCAAAAGGCCGTGCAGGATGCACAGGAGGCGATGGCGGACCTTGGGGTGGATGGCTTGTCCGCAGTCGAACAGAAGGTCGGGTTGGAGCAGGCTGCGCACCTGGACGAGGACGGCTTGGCCAAGTTTGTCCCATCCGAGGAGCTGGAGCAGTTGCGGGGACGCCTGGATGAATTCGAGGGGGTTGAACACACTGAACTGCCGGATGGGATTCACGCCCAGTTGCGCCCGTACCAGGTGGAAGGCTTTAGTTTTCTTTGCCACTTGGCCAAGTTCAAGCTGGGCGGAATTCTTGCGGACGATATGGGTCTAGGCAAGACGCTGCAAACGCTTGCTTGGCTGTTGTGGTTGAGGACCAGTCGCCGGAAGAATGCCAAGACAAAGCCGACGTTGGTTGTCTGTCCCGCCTCGGTTTTGCACAACTGGCGTCGTGAATCGGAACGGTTCACCCCAAAGATGAAGGTGCTTGTCTTGGAAAGCGGCCGAGCCCGGCACAACCTTCGCAAACGAATTCCCGACTATGACATCGTGGTTACCAATTATTCAATCCTTCGCCGTGACCTTGACGAGTTGGCCAAGTTTGCTTTCCGCGCCATCGTGCTCGACGAGGCGCAGTTCATCAAGAATCCCGGGGCGCAGGTGACCAAGTCGGTCAAGGAACTCAAGGCCGACCACAAGTTGGCGCTGACCGGCACGCCGATCGAGAACCGCATGCTCGATCTGTGGAGCATCGTAGATTTTGTCCAGCCCAACTATCTCGGCAACCAGCAGCATTTCAGCCAGGTTTACGATTTGCGGGCGTCGGAAAAGGACGAGAACGCCGCCCGGCTTGGGCGCAAAAAGCTCTCGGCCAAGCTGCGGCCGTTGTTGCTGCGCCGCGTCAAGAAACAGGTTGCCAAGGATCTTCCTGACCGGATCGAGCAGCGGCTAGACTGTGAGTTGCCCGAAGAGCAGCGCAAATTGTACCTCGCCGAGTTGAAGCGCAGCCGTGAACAGGTCATGAAAGCCGTTCAGCAGAAGGGCGTTGCCAAGAGTAAGATGCACGTGCTTGCTGCACTGACACGGTTGCGGCAGATCTGTTGTCATCCTGGCCTGGTTGGTAGCGACACGGAATCCGGCAAAATGGAAACGCTATTCGAGCTGGTCGAACCACTGCTTGAGGAGGGTCATAAGGTGCTGGTATTCAGTCAGTTTGTGCGGATGCTTCAGATTCTAGAGAAGGAATGCTCAGACAGGGGGATGCCCACCTATATGCTGACCGGCGAAACCAAAAACCGGCAGGATGTCGTGAATGCTTTTCAGGAGGCCGAGTCGCCGTCGGTGTTCCTTCTCAGCCTACGGGCGGCCGGCACCGGCCTAAACCTGACGAGCGCCAGTTACGTGGTCATTTACGATCCGTGGTGGAATCCTGCCGTCGAGGCGCAGGCGATCGACCGCACGCATCGCATCGGTCAAACCGCCACGGTGAATGCATACAAGATGATTTCACCGGGCACGGTTGAGGAGAAAATATGGGATTTGCAGCAGCGCAAAGCCAAGACGGTATCTGACGTGCTCGGCGAAGACGGTTTCGCCAAGGGCCTGACAACGAACGACCTCGAGTACCTGTTCTCGGATTAACCTCCTGCGTTTGGCCAAGCGCTTGGATGACTAAAGCTTCTCGACGCGAAAATTGGGCTGCCTCCATTCGCCGCTTGGCAGCAGCCAGCGAAAGATCACGCCTCCTTCGCGGTGCCCGGTGGTGTCGAGTTGGTTTGCTTCACCGGAGTCGCGGTGCGCCACGACGATTCGGAACGATCCGTCCGCTTCCAGTTTCACCTGCGAATGATTCAGGATGATTTGCTGGTTCACAAAATCGCGCGACTCAAGCCAGCGACTGCACAATTGAACCGACCAGTAAGCGCACTCGGGCGCGCGCCCTTCCATTACAAGCGCCTCGTCTTTCTCAAGCTTGTACCAGCCGCCAACGTACTCATTGTCCGGCGTGGGGAAAAGGCTGTCGAGCCCCACTTCCGTGCTGTCGACGCTGACCGTATTCGGCTGCTTCATCCAAGCTTCCGAGGCGATTTGCGTGGACTTAAATGTGCGCGACAGACTTTGGCTTAACGCCCGCAACCGGTGCGTGATTCCCTCAACTGTCGGGGCCGGTGGCGGCGTGATGTCATCAAGCAGCTCGATGTTCAACTCGGCCGGTTTTTGTCGCAGGTCGGTGAAGTACTGGCGCGTCACCAGCGTACGGGCGATGTTGTCAAGTTGAACCCAGTTTTTTACGCCGTCCGGTCGTTCGGCGGAAAGTACCAACTCAAAGCGGTCATCGTCGTCGAACACCATGTTAGCATCGCAGACGTTGGCCAGGATGCAGTTCGCCCGACCGCGCAGCCCGTACAGGCAGAAGGCCAGGTACAGCTCCTCCCCGCGCCGGCCGTGAATGCGGTAGCGCAGGGCAGGATTCAGCGTGGCCCTGTGGTACAGGGTGTCTGGGTTGTCCACGAAAAATTTTCGGATAGGCGACATGATCTGTACAAGGCTCGGCGGGTTTGGGTCCTGTTCCACCTGAAATTCCGTCATGGCGACCAGAATGCGAGTGAGGAAGCGGTAGCCCTCGGCGCGTTCTGATGCGTCGCGTCCCTCGGTCAACGCCTCCACTTGTGTCGCTGCATTCGTGAGTTGTGCGGTCAGTGTTGCCCACGCCTTCGTCAATTCGTCGTTGTTCATTCTTCTATTCCTGCAAAATCGGATCGCACGGTTTGGGTGTCTAGCCCATACTCCTCGAGCGAGTAGCGATGCGCGCCGTGCTTGTGTTGGCGGTTGTCGGCCAGCCATTGTTCCATCCCGTTTTCAAATTCATTTGAGTAGTCGCAGCCGTGATGCTCGTAAATCCGCCGAACCGTGCCGATGGGGTCGGCGACAAGATCGGCGTATTGCACATCGAGAAACTGCGCCGGATCGGCGGCGGCGCGGACCTCGCTCGATCGCCGCTCGATCTCGAGTAGGCGCTGATACCAATGCGCGCCGATGGCAGCCTTGTCCACCACATCGCTTGCGGTGCTGCGCGTGATCTCGCACAGGCTGCAGATGCTAGGCAGGACATTCTCCGCGCCGCGATGTGTCTGCACGATCCGCGCATCGGGAAAGACGCTCATCAGACCGCCCAGTCCGGGGAGGTGGCGAGGTGCCTTGCACACCCAGTGGATCCCGCGGCATTTCCAGCTGAGCATCTGTAGTTGGCGGCGGTAGTAGCGGTACCACACCGCGTCGGCCTCGTGCCCGGCAAGCCAATCGGAGTAAGTTGGAATGTTCGCCCTAAGTTCGAAAATAAAGTCGGCGAACGTGTGTTCGATGAGCCAAAGGCATTCCTCTGGGCCGGTGGCATTAAGCTTGTGAGCGCTCGCGAGGCGGGGTGCGATTTTCTCAAAACCGGCGACGAATTCCTCCGTTTGCGCTATCCGCGGATCGTCCTCCAGCGACTCGGGTGGTGGGGCTGGGTGCAGACCCTCCCACAGACGAAGCCAGCGCGCGGTCGGGTCGCGGGAAAGCAGGTTGTGCAGCAGCGTTGTGCCGGTCCGCGGGAAGCCAAGGATGTACAGCGGTCGCTCAATCGGCGTCTCCGCCATCTCCGGGTTTGCGGCAAACGCCTGCTCGGTCAGTAGTCGATTTACGAGCAGACGAAGGATCGTACGTTGCAACATGATCACGCCTTGCTTGTTGAGTCGCGCCTCATCCCGCAGTGACTGGAGCAGCAACTCGTACGGCTCGAGGAACGCGTCATCGCCAAAGTCGGACAAGCCGGTCTGCGTGGCAGCTTTCTGCAGCAGGGTTTCGGCGTTCAGGGCGATGTTGGGGGAGAACCTGGACATTTTGGTGAGTCAACGAACGTACAGCGTCCCGCCATCGACGGGGAAGGGGGCACCGGTGATGAACGACGCCTCGTTGCTGCAGAGGAACACCGCCATCGCGCCAACTTCCGCCGGTGCGCCCATTCGGCCAATTGGCTGGTACTCGGAAAGTTTCCTGAACATCTCTGCCTGGTTGTCTGGATAATTCTCCGCGATGAAGCCATCGACGAACGGCGTGTGGATGCGGCCCGGCAAAATCGCGTTGCAGCGGATGTTGTCGTGCAGATGATCCTTGGCCACCGAGTAGGTCATCGCAAGCACGCCGCCCTTGCTGGTGCTATAGGCGAGTCGATCGTTGATCGCCATCGTCGCCACCGTCGAGGCGATGTTGACAATCGCCCCCCCGCCGCTCTTGAGCATCTGCCGGACGCCGCCCTTGAGGCAGTTGAACACGCCTTTCAAGTTCACGCTCATCACGCAGTCAAAATCCTCCTCGCTGGTGTTCGTGATGTTGCCGACGTGCGCGATGCCGGCGTTGTTCACAAGGCAGTCCAGACCGCCGCGGTCACTGCCAAGCTTGTCAAAAACTTCCTGCACTTGGCCGTGATTCGACACGTCGCACTCCACAGCATCCGCTTGGCCACCGGCGGAGCGGATCTGCTCGACCGTGTCGTTGGCGGCCTCAACATTAACCTCGAGAACATCGACAAACGCACCCTGCTTGGCCAAGGCGAGGGCGATCGCTTTGCCAATGCCCGATCCCGCGCCGGTCACGACAGCAGACTTTTCCGAAAGGCTGAACATGCGCGGCAATCTCAACGAGACCGCTCCGCTTGGCAAGTTCCAACCCGTCCTCAAGCGTGGCGGTGCGGAGGGCGGGTGCTCCAAGGTCTGTTGGCAAACGGGGCGCGATGCTTTACGGTTGCAAGCGCATGAGTGACTCGAAAAAAGCAACTAAGCGGCTTCGCAGCGAGGAGTGGTTCAATAACCCGGCGCATCCGGATGGGACGGTTATTTACATCGAGAGGTTCCTGAATTACGGCATCACGCCGGAGGAGTTGCGTGCTGGCAAGCCGATCATCGGCATCGCCCAGGTAGGGAGTGACATCACTCCGTGCAACCGTGGGCACATCGAGACGGCTGAGCGCGTCAAGGCCGGTATTCGAGATTCCGGCGGCATTCCGTTTGTATTTCCGGTACATCCGATTCAGGAGAGTTGCCGCCGACCTGCCGCCGCGCTCGATCGAAACCTCGCCTATTTGGGGCTAGTCGAGGTGCTGCACGGCTATCCGTTCGACGGCGTGGTGCTGACAACCGGTTGCGACAAGACCACGCCGGCTTGCCTCATGGCGTCGGCGACGATGAACCTGCCGGCGATCGTACAGTCCGGCGGCCCGATGCTCGACGGCTGGCACAACGGCGAGTTGGCCGGCTCCGGTACGATGATCTGGGAGGGGCGCAAGCAGGTGGCCGAGGGTAAAATCACCTTCGAGGAATTGCTCGACCAAGTGGCCGCCTCGTCGCCCAGCGTCGGCCACTGTAACACGATGGGAACAGCGCTCTCGATGAATTCACTCGCCGAGGCGTTAGGTATGTCGTTGCCGGGTTGTGCGGTGATCCCGGCGGCGTATAGAGAGCGCGGCCAGATGGCGTACCGCACCGGCAAACGGATTGTGGATATGGTTCATGAAGATTTAACGCCGAGCAAAGTGATGACACGCGAGGCGTTTGAGAATGCCGTCGTCGTCAACACAGCCATCGGCGGTTCCACGAACTGCCCCGTTCACCTAACAGCGATCGCGCGGCACTTGGGCCTTGAGTTGAGCCTGCAGGATTGGCAAGACATAGGCTACGACGTGCCGTTGCTCGTCAACTGCCAGCCAGCCGGCAAGTACCTTGGTGAGGCCTTCCATCGTGCGGGTGGAATCCCGGGCGTTATTCGCGAGTTGCTCGGCGCCGGGCGGATTCACGGCGACGCGTTGACCGTGAGCGGCAATACGGTGGCCGAAAACCAGTTGAATGTGCCGGAACCGGATCGTGAGGTGATTTACGCCTACAAAAAACCGATGAAAGAGAAGGCCGGCTTTTTGGTGTTGAGCGGCAACTTGTTTGATGCGGCGCTGATCAAGACCTGTGTCGTCAGCGACGAGTTCCGGGCGCGGTATTTGGCCGAGCCGGGGAATGAAAATGTGTTCACTTCGCGTGTGATTGTGTTTGAGGGACCGGAGGATTATCGCGAGCGCCTCAACGATCCGTCGCTGGAAATCGACGACTCTTGCATGCTGGTGATTCGCGGCTGCGGGCCGATAGGTTATCCCGGCTCCGGCGAAGTGGTGAATATGCAGCCGCCGGACAGGCTTTTGAAACAGGGAATTCAAACGCTGCCGACGATGGGCGACGGTAGGCAAAGCGGCACCTCGGCTAGCCCTAGTATTTTGAATATTTCTCCCGAGTCGGCTGTGGGCGGGAACTTGGCCTTGCTCGAGACCGGCGACGAGGTGCGGGTGGATCTAAACGAGTGCCGGGTCGAATTGCTGGTCTCGAACGAGGCCATGGCCAAGCGGGGTGAAAATTATTCGCCGCCGGAGCTGCGGCAGCAGACGCCTTGGCAGGAGATGTACCGGGGCTGCGTCGGCCAGCTCGACACCGGCGCGTGCATCGAGTTCGCTACCAAATACCGCGATGTCGCTGGTGATTATCCGCGTCATTATCATTGAGTTGAGCGATCGGGATTGAGTTGTCGTCCGCGTGACGGTAGCTTGCGCGGCCATGAGCGAAGGAGACTCAAATACAACACAACGACCGGACGGCCGCGCGGTGGATCAACTCCGTACGGTTAATTTCAAAAACAATATTGCACCGTATGCCACCGGCTCGACGCTGATTGAGTGGGGCGACACCCGCGTTATTTGCAGCGCGACCGTCGAGGAATCGGTTCCGCGCTGGATGAAGATGCAAAACGTCGAGGGCGGCTGGCTTACCGCCGAGTACTCAATGCTGCCATACTCGACGCTCGACCGCAAACGGCGCGATATCAGCAAGGGGAAAATCGACGGGCGCTCACAGGAAATCCAGCGTCTCATCGGCCGCTCGATGCGGGCTGCCGTGGACATGGTCAAGCTCGGCTCGCGCACGATTTGGATCGACTGCGATGTGCTCCAAGCCGATGGCGGCACGCGCACGGCGTCAATCACCGGCGGTTACGTGGCGCTGTCGCTGGCCTTTGTCAAGCTGCAGTCGGAGGGGTTGCTGGAGTGCGACCCGATCATTTCCCCGGTCGCCGCGGTGAGTGTCGGCGTGGTGGGCGGCGTGCCGGTTTTGGATTTACCGTACGTCGAGGATGTCGCTGCCGAGGTGGACATGAACCTCGTGATGAACGCCAACGGTGAGTTCATCGAGTTGCAGGGCACTGGCGAGAAAAACAGCTTCACCGAAGCCGAGCTGAGCACCATGCTGTCACACGGACGCAAAGGGGTGACTGAGCTGCTGGAGTTCCAGAAAGCGGCGATCGCCGAGGGCTGAAACAGCGGCGCATCATGTACGTCAGGGAACGGCCGACACGCCTGCATCTCGTTCGCCACGGCGAAGTCGATGAGGTGTACCATCAGGTTTTCGGTGGCAGTATTGACATGGAACTGTCGGCGACTGGGCACGAGCAGGCCAAGAGCTTGGCGAAGTTTTTGCAGTGCCGCAACTTCGACCACATTTACCGAAGCCCGATGGTTCGGGTGCGGCAGACGGCCAAGCCGCTGCTCGATGGGCTTGGCCGGGAGGCCAAGGTGATTGACGAATTGCGCGAAGTCGATTTTGGCGTTTGGACTGGCCACAAGTGGCACGAGATACAGGAAAAATTCGGCGTCGATGCCGAGGACTGGCTTGTGCATTTGGAGAACGGAGACGTTGCAGAAGCCGAGCCAATGGACGACTACCGGTCACGCATTCGCGGCAGTCTGGAGCAAATGATGGGCGAAGGGGCGGGACAGGACGTGCTTGTGCTTTGCCACGGCGGCGTGATCCGGATGCTGTTGGCCCTGCTGCTCGAAGAGCCGTTTTCTAAAATGGACCGCTTCGAGGTCGACTTCGCCAGCCTTAGCGTCATCGAGCACCGCTCGAACCGTACAGAAATCAAGTTGCACAACTTCGCCCCTTGGCTGTGGATGGGAGAGAGTGAAGAGGCGTAGAAAATATCTTGTTCAAGCGAATGATGAGCGTGACTCTGATGTGTTGCTTTTTGGGTAAGTGCGAGGTGAAGACCTGAACATTAACGCCCAAGTATGCGGTGAATGACCGTCATCGGCCGCTTGAGTTGCATTCCAAAACCCTGCAAACACTTCGTCAAGTCCAGGCGTTCGAGGAGCTAGATCTGACGAAAATGTTTGCGAGAGGGAGGTGTTTGATGTGGCTTGCGCTAATTTGATATTCGAATTTCAGGTTGCTGGAAAAGGCAAGTTGGTGTCATGGTTGCACTGGCTGGGCTGTTGGTTTTACCTGGGATTTGGGAGGAGCAGTTGCCGAAGTGGAGGCGGCTTTTTGAGGCTTGGGGATCGAACTAATTGCGGCGGAGCCGCTTGACGAGTGTTGTTCCGGGACGTTTCAATTTTCTTGCTGATTTTTTCGAACGCTTTCGCGTGGGAGGGGTCATAGTCTGTAACTGTTTGTTATGTGTTGTCTGATACATACTGGGGAGTGGATTGCGTCTAGTCAGCGTGGTTTGCCCGCTTTCTCCCCGACGGTTTCTTCCTTAAATCCATTAACCCTAATGAAAAAAAACACCGATGTCGTTTCCGGCCTCGTGAGCGAGGAACATCCCTTTTATCAGGCGCAAACCCAGCCGGGTAAGGCGAAGCAGCACCGTTATGAGCGGCGGAAGATCCGGAATATTCTGAAGGTTGGGGATTGGGGGGAGGAAATCGAATACGAGGAGGCAGGCTGACCGGGGGAGAAGCGGCTTTTTCGCACCCTCGCCGCGGCGTCAATTAGAGAGAAGCTCGTTGGCGTTTTTGTAGGTCGTGTCGAGTTGGTTTACGAGACTGTCGGTGATTTTCACTTCGGCTTCCCGCAGGGCAAGCATGGCGGCGCCGAGCACGGTTGGCAGTCGGGGTTGGCTGAGCATCACCTTGTGTTTGCTGCGGACGGTCGCCTCGAATGACTTCATCACCTCCCGGTTGAACTGGAGAACGCCACCGGAAAAAAAGAGCGGCAGCGGCGAGGCGTCCAGGCCGGATTTCTCGGCGGCTTGGAGGGTGAGGTTGCCGACGGCTTCGCCGGCCTCCCTGCAAATTTGCTGGTAAACCGGGTCGGTAGTGCCGATCTCCTTGTCCAGTCGGGCGGCAAGGATGGCAAATTTGTCGCGGGTGAATTCGGGATTGTAAATTACAGGGATCAATCCCTGCACGGTTTTGATTTCATGCCACTCGCAAAGGGCTGCTGTGATCGCGGTCTTGGGGCCGGTCTGCTCGAACTCCGAGATGGTGGCGCGAATGCATTTCAGCGCGATCCAGTAGGCGCTGCCGACATCATCGAGCAGCGGGCCCCATCCTCCCAGTTGTGTGAACTTCTTCTCCTTGTTGCGGGCGATGATGCTGGTGCCTGTCCCGCAAATGGCAAGCACGCCGGGCCGGCCCAGGGTTGCACCTTGAAACGCAGCGATGGAGTCGCCCACGAGGCGGGTGCGTTTCCAGGGGTAGATTTTGCCACAGAGCTTTTCTTTCTGGTCGACTGTGGCTTCGTTGAAGATGCCCGCGGCCGAGACGGCGTAATGGGTGAATTCGTTCGCGAAGGGCAGTTGTAGCTCGAGGTCTCGGAGGATTTCGTTGACCCGCCGCCGGACTTCCTTTTGGTAGGAGCCGGTGAAGTTCATCGACGCGGAGTGGACGACTGCGAGGACACGGCCGTCGTGCGTTGCGGCCACTCCGTGGCTGTAAGTGGCACCACCATCGATCCCAATGACTAGTTGCAAAGGAGACTCCATGCGCTGGCCTGGCCAAGCGCCTGGCCAAGTTCGACTGCAGGGATAGTGGCGTAAATGGCCTCCGGAGGCAATCTGGACATGATCTCCCAGCTTTCGGAGCTCTTGGTTTACTGCCTCGCCCGGATAAAAAATGAATTAAGACTTGGCTGGTCGGCGAGCTTCGGGTAGCCATTTGCGCCCTTCTCGAGGTGGTTGGGGTTCGCCTGGAGATTTTTTGTCTGCTTTTACTTTGTTTTCAATGAGGATAAGCTGCCCCACTCATTGGGATTGAGTGCCCCTGAATTAAGACTGTGTCTGCACGAGACGACTATTTACTGGAAACACTGACCGAGATGGGAGTGGTGACGGACGAGGAACGCGCCCTCGCCGAGGATGAGTCCATGTCCAGTGGTGAGGGAGTTGTCGATACTCTCATCACCAAGGGTGTGCTCGTGGCGATCCAAGTGTCCCAGGCCAAGGCGGCGCAATTCGGCGCGGAGTTTGTGGAGATCGCTGAGCAGACGATTGAGGACGACGTGATCTCCTCGGTTCCCCGGTCCGTGGCGCACCAGTACAAGGTGGTGCCGTTGTATCATGACGACTTGAGTGTCACGGTTGCGATGTCCGACCCCTCCGACCTTGATGCGATCGACGCGCTTGGCCAGGCGCTCAACAAGGAGGTGAAGATCAGTGTTGCCGATGAGGATGAGATTGAGGATGCCCTCAAGCAGTATTACGGGGTCGCCAAGGATGACAATGTAAGCAAACTGATTCAGGACATCACCGAGGGGGACGTGCAGATCAGCACGATTGGGGAAGTGAGTGTGGAGGAAGATGGGGATGCCGTCGATGCGGACACACCGATCATCAAGCTGGTGAACACCATGATTGTGGAGGCGTTCCGTATGGGAGCGTCGGACATTCATCTCGAGCCATTGGCTGCGCGGTTTCGGATGCGTTACAGGATTGACGGGGTTTGCCATGAGCAGAAATCGCCGCCAAGGCGGTTGCAGGCCTCGGTGATCAGTCGTTTGAAGATTATGTCCGAGATGGACATTGCCGAAAAACGCGTTCCGCAGGACGGCCGTATTCAGGCCAACGTCGGCGGTAAATCGATTGACTTGCGTGTAAGTTGCCTCCCGACGACGCACGGCGAGAGCATCGTCATGCGACTCTTGGATAAGGAGGGGCTGAAGCTTGGCCTTGGTCAGTTGGGTTTTTTGACTGATGACCAGCAGACATTTGAGAAGTTGATTCAGTTGCCTGACGGAATTCTTCTGGTGACAGGCCCAACAGGCTCGGGGAAAACCACCACGCTGTACTCCTGCCTAAACTACATCAACAAGCCGGATCGAAAAATCATCACCGTGGAGGATCCGGTCGAGTATTTACTTGAGGGGATCAACCAGGTGCAGGTGAATACAGCGGTGGATCTGACTTTCGCCAACTCGCTCAGGGCGATGTTGCGCCAGGCGCCGAACGTGGTGATGCTGGGTGAGATTCGTGACTACGAGACAGCGTCCATCGCCATTAATGCTTCGTTGACCGGCCATTTGGTTTTCTCCACACTGCACACAAACGATGCACCTTCTGCGGTGACACGATTGACGGATATCGGTGTGAAACCGTTCCTTATCGCCTCCGCCACGCGGTGTCTCATGGCGCAGCGCCTGGTTCGGAAGATTTGCCAAAAATGCGAGATGCCGGCTACACCTGAGAACAGTGATCTATTGGCACTTGGCCTTGATCTGGAGCAGATAAAGGATCCCAATTTCAAGGCGGGGAAAGGCTGTGATAAGTGCAACGGCACCGGGCACAAGGGGAGGTTTGGCTTGTTTGAAGTATTCGTAGTGGATGATGAAAGTCGAAAGATGATTGTGAACCAGGTTACGACCACAGAGTTGAGAAAGCGTGCCCGCGAAGTGGGTATGCGTACCCTTCGCGAGGATGGCGCCCGAAAGGCGGTTGCCGGCATGACCACAGCGAACGAAGTGTTGCGCGTCACAGTGGGTGACGAGGATTGAGCGGTTTTTTTAGATAGCAATGTCATATTCAATGTCAGACTTGTTGCACCTTGTGGTGAAGGAGGGCGCTTCCGATCTCCACATTCGGGTGGGCGTGCCGCCTGCGATCCGCTTGAACGGTGTATTGCAGAAGGTGGATGGCCCTGCTGTCACGGAAGAAATATCCGAGGAGTTGATGCGTTCTATCACATCTGATGAGAATGTTCAGGCGGTGCGTGAACGTGGTGGTGCTGACTTTGCTTTTGCGTTTGGAGAGATGGCTCGCTTCCGGGTGGCGATTTTCAAGGAGAAAGGAAGGTTTGCATCCGTGTTGCGCCAGATTCCGACAACTCTGCTGACTTTCGAGCAGATCGGGTTGCCGCCCTCGGTAAAAGAGTTGTTGTACAAACCTCGTGGCATGTGCCTTGTGACCGGCCCAACAGGGTCCGGGAAGAGCACAACACTGGCTTCGATGGTTGACATCATCAACATAGAACGGGACGACGCCCATATTGTCACCGTAGAAGATCCCATTGAGTTTTATCACAACCACAAGGCCGCTATTATCACACAGCGCGAGGTGCACGTGGATGTGCCGAGTTTCGGCGAAGCTCTTCGGCGCGTCCTTAGACAGGATCCAGACATTATTCTGGTGGGTGAGATGCGGGATTTGGAGACGATTGAGTCTGCCATCACTGCTGCGGAGACGGGTCACTTGGTGTTTGGCACCTTGCACACGACGGGGGCCGCCAAGACCATCGACCGTGTCGTGAACGCCTTTCCGACCAATCAGCAGAACACCATCCGCATCCAGCTTTCCACAGTATTAATTTCCGTGATTTCACAGTTGCTCTGTCCGC
Source organism: Verrucomicrobiota bacterium (assembly GCA_030747575.1). Lineage (GTDB taxonomy): Bacteria > Verrucomicrobiota > Verrucomicrobiia > Limisphaerales > UBA1096 > UBA1096. The sequence continues at coordinate 34,392 of JASLKI010000258.1, forward strand.
GCGCTGACAGGCCGGGTCGGGTGGCAATATTCGAGATCATGAACTTGACCCCGTCGATTTCCGCGCTGATTCGTGACAATAAAACCTACCGGATTAATTCCGATATTCAAACCGGCGCTAAATACGGCATGGTGACCTTGGATGGATTCCTGTTGGAGAAATATCAGGCCGGCTTGATTACCGAGGACGAGGTCATCACCAAGTCACAAGATCCATCGACCATCATGGAGAAGCTTCGGAGTGTGCAGGCAGGGATGGCGGCTGATGACGAGGAAGGGGAGGAAGGGGAGGTTTGATGGCAGACTATTTGTCCATACCTCTTCTGTCTTTGATAGCGGAACTGAACCTATTGGACGAGTTCCAGGTAGAGGAGGCCGCCGGTGAAGTGGAAGCCAAGGGGGTAACCGCATTTCAGGCCTTGTTGGACTTGGGTTATCTGGACTCCGACGCGATCATTCAGGCTTTGTGTGACCATCTCGGAGTGGAGTCGATGGATCTTAACGACGCCATGATCACTCCGGAATTGATCAAACTCCTGCCGTCCGGATTAGCCAAGCAGCACAAGTGTATTCCGGTGTCCAATTTTGAGTCGACGTTGCAAGTGGCTTTTGTAGATCCGCTTGACCTCGCAGCGATCGATGAGATCATCTTTACTACCGGCTTGGAGATTCAGACGGTGGTGGCTGATCCCGCCCAGGTTATGGCTGCCGTCAAGGAGCACTACGGCGAGGACGAGGCGGATTCCGTGGCCGGAGGGGCTGCGTTTGAGGAGATTCTGAAGGAAATGGGTGTCGACTCCTTGGAGGAAAGCAAGGAGGAGGAGGACATAGTAAAAATAGACGTCTCGGGGGATGATCGGGATATCGCCGCCTTTGTGGATGCTGTCTTGATAACGGCTATTGGTGACCGCGCCAGCGATATTCACTTTGAGCCGTTCGAGAACGATTTCAAGATTCGGGCCCGAGTTGACGGAGCTCTTTACGAGTTGACTAGCCCGCCGAAAGGTCTGTCCAAAAATGTGGTCAGCCGCATCAAGGTTATGGCGGATCTAAAGCCGGACGAGACACGCCGGCCACAGGACGGACGCATTCCTCGCATAATGCCTGACGGCCGAAAGATCGACCTGCGTGTTTCCTGTTTGCCGACACAGTTCGGTGAGTCTGTTGTGTTGCGTGTGCTCGACCGCGAAGCCATCACGCTGGATCTGGATGCTCTTGGTTTTCCGGATGACATGCTGACCAGGATCAAGGAAACCGCAAGAACTCCCAACGGGATTTTCATTGTTACGGGCCCGACGGGCTGTGGTAAAACCACCACCCTGTATTCCACGCTTCACGAGGTGAATTCCATCGGCGACAAGATTCTATCAGTAGAGGATCCGGTCGAGTTCGACATCGATGGGATCATGCAGGTTCCTGTCAGTGAAGCCGTTGGGATGACGTTTGCCGCTGGTTTGCGGTCTTTTTTGCGGCAGGATCCAGATATTATAATGGTCGGAGAGATGCGCGATCTCGAGACGGCGCAGATCTCCATCCAGGCATCGCTGACGGGTCACTTGGTTCTCAGTACCCTTCACACCAACGATGCTGCTGGGGCTGTTACTCGGCTTTTAGATATGGGTGTCGAGCCGTTCCTTATCTCATCATCCCTCTTGTGCGTGCTTGCTCAGCGCCTCATCCGGACCATCTGCAAAAAATGCAGCAGTCCGTTTGAGCCGACGGATAACCAACTTAAGCAACTTGGATTAAAGCAAAACGATTCAAACGACACCCAGTTTCATTACGGCCGGGGTTGCTCCCCCTGCCACGACACCGGTTATTCTGGCCGACGGGGTATTTTTGAGTTTTTAGTCATTACCGAAGAGATTCGTGAGTTGATCAACGTAAGTGCGCCCACCATCGTCATTCGCCAAAAAGCCATGGAACTGGGCATGAGTACGCTGCGACAAGATGGCTTGCGCGGCATCTACGATGGTGATACGACCGTGGAAGAGGTGCTCCGTTACACATCATAAGATATTAGGACTCATTTATGGCCACCTTCCAATACGAAGCCGTCAATAACAAGAGTGGTAAGACTGAGAAGGGCGAACTACCCGCCGCCAGTCAGCCCGAGGCGTTGGCTCGGTTGCAGGAGATGGGGTTGCATCCCACCAAGGTGGAGCAAGCCAAGGCCGCCTCAAAGAGAACCAAACCGGGGAAAGGTAAAAAGGGTGCCAAAAAGGGTGTCGGGCAGATGGAGATCAACATCCCTGGCCTTGGGGGCAGGGTTAAGGAAAAGATTCTCACGATCTTCACCCGGCAGTTGGCCCAGTTGACTTCCGCCGGCTTGCCTCTTCTCACCGGTCTAAAGGTGCTTCAGAAACAGGAAAAGGACGCCACATTAAGGCGCGTCTTGGGTGAAATGTCCGAGGTGATCGAGGGCGGCGGCACGTTCTCCGAGGGTTTGGCTCAGCACCCCAAGGTTTTCAACAAGCTGTTTGTCAGCATGGTCAAAGCGGGTGAGTTGGGTGGTGTCCTTGAGGTGGTCCTCGACCGCTTGGCCATGTTCATGGAAAAAGCCATGAAAATTAAAGGCAAGGTCAAAGCTGCCATGTTTTATCCGATAGCGGTGTTGGTGGTTGCGGTGGTGATCATGGGCATCCTTTTGGTGTTCGTCATCCCTAAATTCAAGGACGTGTTTTCTGACATGCTGGGTAAGGACGGGTTGCCGGATTTTACCGAATTCGTGTTATCCATTAGTGACACGGTTCGCTTGAACGCCATGGGGACAATGTGCGGTGTTTTTGCCTGTTTTTTCACGTTTTCGATGATTGGCCGGACAAACTTTGGCCGTTACATTCTCGATAAAATGAGCCTTGTTTTCCCTGTCATTGGCCCCGTGGTGGAGCGGGTGGCGATTGCCCGTTTTGCACGGACGCTTGGCACTCTAATCAATTCCGGTGTGCCGATTCTCCAGGCGCTCAATATCGTCAAGGACACTTCAGGCAACGTGGTCGTGTCGCGTGCGGTTCAGGATGTCCACGACAGCGTGAAGGAGGGTGAAACCATCGTCGCACCGCTGGATGCTTCCCGCGTGTTCCCTCCGATGGTTATAAGCATGGTGGATGTCGGCGAAAAAACCGGTGATATGCCACAGATGCTCGAGAAAATCGCCGACACCTACGATGAGGAGGTTGATCGCGCCGTGGAATCTCTCACATCGTTGATCGAGCCCATCATGATTGTTTTCCTCGCCGTAATCGTTGGCGGTATCGTGATCGCCATGTTCCTGCCTTTGATTGTCATGATCGAGAGCTTGGGCGGGGCGGAGTAGCCGAGCTTGGTTGAGTCGGCTCAGTCCAGTCCCTTAATGCAATTGGTCGTGCGTTTGGGTAAATGGGCATGAACTGTAAGGCAGACAAAAGACAGCTCACCCGCCGTTTGGCCGAGATCGTTGGCAAAGATGCCGTGCTTGACGACGAGCGGGAACTCGTGGTGTACGAGTGCGACGCCTACACGCTCCAAAGGAACCCCCCAACTGCAGTTGTGCTGCCCCGATCCACACAGGAAGTGGCGGCGGTCGTCCGCCTTTGCGCCGAGATGGGCGTGCCCGTCATCCCGCGCGGAGCCGGCACCAGTCTCAGCGGTGCAGTACTTGCGGTCGATGGCGGCGTGATGATCGCGCTCACCCGGATGAACCGGGTGCTAAACATCGATCCGCGCAACCGCCGGGCACTCGTCGAGGCGGGCTGCGTCAACGCGTGGATAACCCGTAACGCGTCGGCGCACGGATTGTTTTATGCGCCGGATCCATCGAGCCAGACGGCCTGCACGATCGGCGGCAACATCGCTACCAACTCCGGCGGGCCGCACACGCTGAAAAACGGGGTCACTACCAATCACGTGCTCGGCTACGAGATGGTGTTGCCGGACGGTGCAATTGAATGGCTTGGCGTTGAACCCGATGGCGGTGAGGAGGTGGCCGGGTTCGATTTGCGCGGCGCGGCGATCGGCTCGGAGGGGATGTTCGGTGTCGTGACGAGGGTGTTGGTTCGCCTCATGAAAACGCCGCCGGCGTTCAAGACCTTCCTCTGTGTTTTCGAAAGTGTGGACGAGGCCAGCCAGGCTGTGAGCGGCATTATTGCCGCGGGGATTGTGCCAGCAGCACTGGAGATGATGGATCAACTTATCACCCAGGCGCTTGAGGAGGCGTATCACTTCGGCTTCCCGCTCGATGCCGGTGCGGTGCTGATCGTTGAGCTGGACGGCTTGACCAAGGGCGTGGAGCAACAGGCCAAGCGGGTCGAGGAGGTTTGCCGCCAAAACAACGCCAGCGAAGTGCGTTTGGCCAAGGACGATGCTGAGCGCACCGCCCTGTGGAAATGCCGCAAACGCGCCTTCGGTGCGATCGGTCGCCTGAGCCCCAACTACGTCACGCAGGACGGCGTCGTGCCGCGAAGCAAACTGCCGGAAATCATGCGTTTCATCAGCTCCGTGAGTGACAAATACGAACTGCGAATCCCCAACGTCTTCCACGCCGGCGACGGCAATATTCACCCGCTGATCCTATACGATGAACGCGATCCCGACCAAGTGAAACGGGCATTGCAGGCGGGGCACGACATTCTGGGAAAATGCATCGAACTCGGCGGCAGCGTCACCGGCGAGCACGGCATCGGTGCCGAAAAAATCGACTTCATGGCGAAGCAATACAGCGGGGATGACTTAGACGCCATGCAACAGTTGCGTCACGTTTTTGATCCGAACAGACGCTCTAACCCTCACAAAATGTTCCCCGGCGCCAAGCGCTGCGCCGAGTTCGCCCAGAAGAAACAAATTCCTGCATGACGATCAAGCCGGGCTCCATTTCAGAGTTACAGGAATTGCTGCCGCAATCGCAGCGAGTGGAGGAAGTGTCACTGGAGGCTGTCGCTGAACTCATCGAGCATGTGCCAGAAGACATGACGGCAACGGTGCATGCCGGTATGTCCTTGAGCGAATTTCAGTCGCGCTTAGGCAAGGTGGGCCAGTGGTTGCCGGTAGACCCACCGCATCCGCAAGTTGTTACAATTGGCGAGTTGTTGGCCTGCAACCTCAACGGACCGAGGCGTTTCGGTTGCGGGGCGATTCGCGACTGGGTTATCGGCATGGCCGTTGTGCTGCCGGACGGACGGCTGATTCGCAACGGCGGCAAGGTGGTCAAGAATGTTGCCGGATTCGATCTGTGCCGATTGTTCGTCGGCGCGAAAAATGAACTGGGCATCATCGTTGAGGCGGCGTTCAAGTTGCTGCCATTGCCGGAAGCGGAGGCACACTTGGCCAAGCCGTGCGAGTCGCTTGGCCAAGCAGAGGAAGTGCTCGAAAAAATCTGGGCCTCCGATCTGCAGCCGACGGTGCTCGATCTGCACCGGGTCGATGGGAAACCTCTTACATTGGTTGCTGGTTTCGCCGGGCCAAGCGCGGATATTGAGGCCCAGTCGGGTGCTGCGAACGCACTTGGTATTGTTGTAGAGACGTCACTCGATTACGACGCCCGATTTCGCCAAACGGCTCCCTGCTTTACGTCAGTTGCTCCAGGGAAATTGATTTCAACTTTGCGGAGCCTGGGCGATGAGTCGTTCGTAGCCCGTGCGGGGAATGGTGTGATTTATCATCCCAGCGCTAAGCCAATGGGGGTTCCGTCGCTGGATTTACAGAAGAGGGTAAAGGGCATTTTTGACCCGAAAGGAGTGCTGGTCGGATGAGTGCCATTGACCAATTTCTCGATGAAACAAAGGCGCTTGCCTGTGTGCATTGCGGTTTGTGCCTCTCCTCCTGCCCGACTTATCTCGAGACCGGGAATGAAAACGACTCGCCGCGTGGCCGAATTTACATCATGCGCGCCATACAGGCTGGGCGGTTGGATGTGGGGGCTGCAACGGTTCGGCATATCGACTTGTGCCTCGGTTGCCGTGCCTGCGAGACCGCCTGCCCAAGCGGCGTGCAGTACGGGACGCTGCTGGAGGAGACGCGCGATCACATCGAGAAACACCACAGTCGCGGCCTCTTCCAATGGCTGTTGCGCCGGCTCGTCATCGAGCAGGTTTTTCCGTTTCCGTGGCGGATGCAAGTGGCTTTGTGGCCGGTGCGGGTCATTCGTTTTTTACGGCTTGGATTTTTGCTGCCCAAGTTTGCACGGGAAATGATGGAACTGCTGCCGCAACAGTTGACCAAGGGCAATCTGCCCGCCAAGCGCTTGGTCAAGGTGGAGGCGAAGGGGCAGGTTGGATTCATCGAGGGCTGCGTAATGCAGGGCATGTTCGGCGACACGAACGAATCGAGCGTCGAGTTGCTCAACCGCGACGGCTGGGATGTAATCACACCAAGGAGGCAGGGCTGCTGCGGCGCGTTGTACGCCCACAGTGGGCAACTGGCCAAGGCACGCGATTGTGCTCGGCGCAACATTGCGGCGTTTGAGAATGAACCGCT
>JASLKI010000259.1 GCA_030747575.1 Verrucomicrobiota bacterium
GAATCCTTTAAGCATTCATCTTACAAACGCTCTGAAACAGAAACAATACTTACAGTTGTTAAATCAAAAGATATTGCAGGCCACGGGGAAGGATGCCCCAGAAAATATGTGACGAACGAAACCATCAAATCATCCCTGCTATTCTTAAATGAAAACAAAACGAACTGGCTTAAGTTAAACAACCTGGAGGATCTTGCCAATTGGGTTGCTCTCAATCGAACGCTTGTTGATAAAAATCCCGCTGCATTTTGCTCGTTTGAATTAGCTCTGTTGGATTTAATTGGCCGCACAAGTAAAAAGAGCGCTGAAAGTGTTGTCGGACTTAAAGAACTAGATGGCAATTACGGTTATACGGCTGTTTTAGGAATCTTGAACCAAGAACAGTTTAGTTCACAAGTTCAACGCTATTCAAAAATAGGTTTTACTGACTTCAAAATAAAACTATCGGGAGAATTTCAGTTAGACAAAGACAATATAAGCCAATTAAACACAACCATTACGAATTCCAGAATTCGGCTTGATGCTAACAACCTATGGATGGATTGGAGTTCTGCTGCTGATTATATTAAAAGACTTAAATTTGATTTTCTTGGCGTAGAGGAGCCATTGGCGCATGGTGATTTTAAAGGAATGAAGAAGTTTTCCGGTTCGACTAACATTCCTATAATATTAGATGAAAGCTTTTTGCGTTATGAGCATTTTAGCCAGATTGAATCTAGCCCCAAGAACTGGTTAATTAACCTACGCATTTCAAAAATGGGAGGAATCCTAAGGTCTATCGAAATCGCAAATCAGGCAGAGAACTTAGGTCTCCCTCTGATTATTGGAGCTCAGGTTGGGGAAACCAGTATTCTGTCCAGAGCTGCATTATCAATTGCAAACCATTATCGAGATTTAGTTGCCGGGCAGGAGGGAGCATTCGGAACTTATCTATTAGAGAAGGATATAACTGAAGACCCTATTATGTTTGGAAAAGGTGGAGTACTTGAATCTTCATCAATTACCACCAATAGCTACGGATGGGGCATGAATGTCCGAGCGTTAGAATAGCATTATTATGCGGCAACCTAATCCTAAAGAAGATTGTAGGCCGATACTGATATGGATCCTGTGGATATGTTTAGTGCTTTTTACCATCAGAGTAACAGGACAGATTTTGGTTGAATTCTTTGAAGCCACATTTCTCCCGCCATCAAAGGAATGGTTTTCAGGCATAATCCCTTACCCAATACTTCTCGTCTTCCAAATTGCAATAATTCTACTCATGTCAAAAGTTGCAACTGACCTTACTAAAGGTGCCGGACGATTTAGCCATTCAAGTCCAGTTACCGCCAAGACCCTGCACATCTTTGGGTCAATATATATGCTTTCTATGATACTCAGATATATTATCCGCATGTATATCTATCCCGAAGAAAGATGGACCGGCGGATGCATCCCTATTGTCTTTCATTGTGTTTTAGCAGCTTTCGTCTTGGCTTGGGGGCACTGGAAAAAAGTATCGGAAGGATTAGAACCTAAAGAGAAGTAAACGACACTTTTGAGCGTACTGGTCGATGTCAATTAAACTGGATCAGCTTGATAACTCGATCAACGCGTAAAAGGAGCTCAAGAAGCCGGGTTAATGACTCCTTTCGGCCTAATTCATTGCCGGTTTAATGAAACCCCATAATTAATAATGGAAAAACCCTGTCCAACGCTTACCCGCCAGCGAACACCGGCTTGAAGCCCGCCTCGATCAGGATGCGCTTCACTTCTTCTCGCTTGTCGCCCTGGATTTCGATGCAGCCCTCTTTTACCGTCCCACCGACGCTGCAGGCTTTTTGCATCTTTCTAGCGAGTTCTTTTTTCTCTGGCAGGCCAATACCAGGGAAATTGCTCACGACCGTTACGGCCTTGCCTCCGCGATGCGCAGTCTGGCGGATAATGTCCACGCGTCCTCGATTCGTGTTCTTCTTCCCGCGCTTAGAGGTTTTCTCCGGTGCCCCGGCAGGCGCCGCGGAAGACGCCACTTTTGAAGAATCCTCCGGCCCGGCGGGTAATCCCCTCAACCCCTCCAGCGCGCCAAATGGATTCTGCGTTAGACTCTCGCCCCCTTCCGTTGATATGCGTTGCTTCTTTCGGCTCATCTTTCTTACTCACAGGAAAGCCTAGAACGTAGTTGCCAGCATTCTAAAAATCAACCTGATTAACAGTTACCGGGTTTCCTGAGAGGCCTTGTGGCTAGGGTAAGTTTGAGTTTTGACCGCCGTCACATCGCTCTAGCCTGCCCATGCCGTTGTTGAGGTGGGTGGAGGCGAAGAGGTGAAAACGTGAAGACCCAGATCAGCGGCGATGCGCTTGAGACGCACAAACTGCAATACTTGAATGGTTTTCGTGACAACTGTTAAAACGACTTGAAAACTGTACTCTTTGCGATGACGGTCGGCTCACCATGAAACCACAACTCATCGCAATCGTCGCAGCCGTGGTGCTGGTGGGGTGCGGTGAGCCGCAACAGCCGGCTCCTGCACCTGAAGAGAAACCTGCAAAACCAGAACCGCCGACAGCAAAAGCACCGGACATTTCAATAAATGATGCTGCCAAGGCTGGAAATATAGAAGTCGTAAAAGAGCACTTGGCTGCTGGCGTTGATGTGAATACGAAGGGTGTAGGAGGGATGACTCCCCTGCATCGTGCAGCTCGTGACGGACACAAGGAAACCGTCGAATTCCTGATTGCAAATAGTGCGGATGTCAACGCAAAGGATAAAATGGGAAGGGTTCCTTTGCATCGTGCAGCTCGTCAAGGGCACAAGGAGGTCGCCGAGATTCTGATTAATAAAGATGCAGATGTAAACGTGAAGAGTGAATCTGGCTTATTTAAAGGCCAAACACCATTAGATGAGGCCATCAAGAGCAAGCACACCGAATTAGCCGATCTTCTGCGCAAACACGGTGGCAAATACGGTTCAATTACGGTTGCTGCTAAAGTAGGAGACGTTGAAGCTTTGACAGAGTTCTTGGCTGCTGGCGTCGATGCAAGTGCGATTGGCCCTTTGTCAGCAGCGGCTTCCGGAGGTCACAAAAGATTCGTAGAACTACTAATCGCCAACGGTGCAGATGTAACTGCCAAGAATGAATATGGACGCACTCCTTTGCATAATGCTGCAACCATGGAAATAGCTGAATTGCTGATCGCAAATGGAGCTGACATAAATGCGAAGATTAATAACGGATCGTCACCTTTGCTTGCTGCGGCCATGAAAGGACACAAGGAAGTCGCTGAATTACTCATCTCAAAGGGTGCGGATGTGAATGCGAAGAGTGAATCTGTTATCGGAGAAGACAAGACAGCGTTAGATTGGGCAGTTGATCAAGATCATACGAGAATCGCCGACCTGCTCCGCAAACACGGCGGCAAGACGGGTGCAGAATTGAAAGCTACCGGCAACTAAACCAACACGCCTCTGGGGCAGCAGTTAAGATGGCTTGAAAACTGCGCTCATCGGGTTGAGGGTTCTCTCGCTATGAAAAACAATACTCGCCTCAATCGTCACAGCTGTGCTTTTGGTGGGTGCAAGGAAGCTATCTGATTGATCGTTCTACACTAGGAGGCAACCTTCGATGAAAAAAATAATTGCTTACCTGTCGGGAGTAGCAGTCGCTCTGCTCGGTAACATTTGGGCTTACGCAGGATCAGAAACCCTCCTGGAAGGCTTCGAAGACAATATTAACAACGTCACACCCGCCACAGACGGCGGTTCACGCGGAGCTAACGGAAATGTTAAATTGACTCACTTCATCAGTACAGATGCTGAGGAGACTTGGGTCACGCAGGGCAAAAGAGCGTTGCAAATCGAGTTGTTGAATAATCAGAAATGGTGGTCGGTTGATTTTCTTGTTTACCTTGACCAGGAAGCTGCGGCAGAACTGGAGGCAGCATGGAATGGGGACCCAGAATCAGGCTTAAAACCTGAAGCTCGTTACGTGCTTAAATATGACCTCACGTTCCCAGAAACCGGAGTGGTCAACTGGATGAATCAAGCAGTTAACAACGATTGGGAAGCCGCGCGCGAATGGAATACCTCCGGAAACAACAATACTCCAGTCACAGTTGAAATCCCGCTCGACCTGGTAGGAACTAACCTCAAGATTAACGATGATGGCACCGTCACCCTCCGTTTCATCGACAATGCAGACTGGCCAGACGGGAACACCCCTAAATTCTTCATCGACAACATTCGACTAGTAGACCAATGGGCTGCGGATAAACCCCCCACAACCACGGTAATCGAATCTTTTGAGGACAATATAGATACTGTTACAACCCAAGGTGGACGTGTTACTGTAGCACATTATAAGGGTGCCGACAGCGAGGATTCCAACGTCACCCATGGTTCAAAGAGCCTCAAGGTAGTCCTAGCTCAACCTGAAGGATACGGCACCGATTGGCACTTAGATCTCGGTAATTCCGAAACCCTCAAGGAACTACTTCAACTTCCTTTGCAAGAGCGCTGGCGCTATATACTTCGTTTTGACACGGTTTTTGAGGAGCGACCACCCGAGGGCTGGGGTGGCGGCGACTGGGGCTACAAGTTCTCAACTTCTTTCTCGGTGGCGGATACCGCGCGCACCCCTAGTGATCATTCCACTTATTCACTCAATCTTGCCTTGGCTAATCTTGATCCTGATTCACCTCGTATTACATTTTATGGCAATGGTGGTTACAGCGGCGAGGTGGTCGCTTACTTCGACAACTTCCGCATTCTTGACACCGTCCAAGCGCCGGACATCGTTATTCATTCCAGTAGAATTAACGAGGCAGGATTCAGCTTTGACTGGAATTCAACCGTTGGGAGTATCTATCAGATTGATCGCATGGAAAATCTGGATTCTGCATGGGAAGTTATCGTCGAAAACTATCCCGACGGAGGAGCCTCAGGTGAACAAACCACTTTCGCTGATGAAGATCTTTTAGGGACCGCTTTTTATCGCGTGGCTAAAACACCAGCACCGCCTCTATTCTTCGATGACTTCGAGTCGGGAGCACCGGGTTGGACTATTTCCGATCTGGGCGAGAGCGGCACCGAGTGGGAACTTGGCAAACCTGCCAACGGCCCGGGCGAAGCCCACAGTCCAACCCGCGCCTACGGGACCGGCTTGGCCAAGGATTACGACGACTATACTGACGTTTATCTGGTCTCCCCAGTAATTGATCTGACCGGCCTGGACAATGCACGCCTTGAGTTCTGGAGTTATCGTGACTGTGAGCCGATGCTTGAGGGTGAACTCATGGACTGGTGCCAGATAATGATCCTGGATGAGGATGGCGAATATTTGGTCGATGATCCCATCTGGCTTCGTGGCGGGGAGGCCACGCAATGGCGACCCGAGAAAGGCAAAATTCCAGCTAAGGCGCTTGGGCAGAAGATAAGGCTTGAATTCAACTTCTCAAGCGACGGCGGGCAGGATAACGGCCCGCAAGCTGGGTGGTTCATCGACGACGTGACCATTACAACTAAGTAGTAGTCACCTTCCAGATCACGCACGCGGATCAATGCCTAGACCGCATAAAGTAATCGGGCATGTGTATTTCCTGCAATCTTGATACCTCCCCTGAAAACGCGGCGGCAAGACGAGTAAAGAATTGAAAGCTGAAGACAAATGGAGCACATACTAATCACAACAATCGCAGCCGTGCTTCTGGTGGGGTAAGGGAATCCAGATGGTGCGCATTTTTCATTGTAGATTTTCAGGGTAATGGTCGACACACCACGCTGGGAACAGCGGCGAAGTATTGCGTAAAAAATATTAAACCGCAGGACATCACCCGGAGGTACGGGCCAAATCGAACATTCCGGTGCGCGCACCGGCATGTTCGAAACTGGTCCCGTATCGTAGGCTAATTAACATTTGAACCAAGGCGAAACACCTTAGCTGCACCTAAACACAGGCACCTTCCAGTCGAACGGAATGTCCGCGCGAACCGTGTCGCTGATATCCTGCGGTTTCGAAATAGCTAATAGACACAGGTTCAAGTTGTCAACCTCAATCAGGCCTGTGCTTTCTTGAATTTGTCCAACCCCATGTGAAAGGCGGCAAAGCCGTTGAGCTTAAACGGGCAATGAGGCTCTGCCGCTTCCACTCCTTGCGTACTGATGCGGTGTAATGTCGCTCGCCAGTTCTTCCTCTTTTCCCTGGGAAGATTCAGGCCGTGGTTAACCACTAAACCTGTAACCTTTTGCCTATGATGCTGTCTCATCACCCGGGTCTTTTTTGTGGCAATGCAAAATCCATTACGCAAAGCGATTTCGCTGACGGTATCAATTAGCATACCCGTAGAATCATCCCCAGAAAAAGCCAAGTCATCTGCGTACCGTGAATAAGCCCATCGGCCTCCGATCGAACTCGCGATTGTCTCATCAATGGCGGAAAACACCAGATTCGCCAGGTGAGGACTTGTTGGTGCGCCTTGGGGAAGTCGGCCATTTCGAGTGACCAACTGCATCGCGAGTTCCAGTTCCGATTCGTCGGGGAAAAACCTGCGCAAAATAGGATGGATTTTCTGCAAATTGACCGAAGGGAAAAAATCCTTGATGTCCATCGTAACAACCACGTTTTTGCGCGTGTGAAGCACCGCATGACTAAAGATCGATCGGCCCGGACAAAACCCGTGACTCCAAGTTGAAGAATGCACATGGGAAAACACCGAATCCAGAAGGGATCTTTGGATGCGTTTGAGGATGGTTTTCGGCGCCTCGATCAACCGCTTCTTTCTCCCCTGTCGCTGAACGTAAACGCGATAGTTTCGCGTTTTCGGATTAGATACCATCCGAATCGCACAGGCGCTTACCCCCAGACGCTGCGCCATTTCTTCAACAGCCTGATCGCTGACGGTAGATTGCATTGGCACTTGTTTAAAGTAACACCTACAGTGATGACAGTTCAGAAAAAATAAGAAGAAGACCTAAAATGATCCCTAGAATGGCGAAGACTAATGTACACCCAGAGTGGTTTGTTTCTTTTTTTGCAGCAGAAGTCGCAGGCGCAACCGGATCACGAAGCCCCAACCTCACTTTCATCTGTGCAGATACAGTAAAACAAGATTGCCTATAAGTGCCCAGTGAATTGCTGTACTTTTGCTTGGATCCAAATTTCCCAACTCGCTTCCAAATAAAAGTCTCGTTGCTCTCAATTACCTTTGCAAGATGACAAAGAAACTCGTCCATCAATCGGGCGCCAAGCCGCAAATCAACGCCAGTCCCTCTGCAGATCTCGACCACAAGGCGGCGCTTCAGTGAGAGCTTTTTTAGGTTTGTCTTTTTAACGTGAACACGCGAACACCAATCATAGGATTGGTGTTCAATCGCAGATTCGCCATAAAAACTTTCCTGAAAACATCCACTTCGCGGATGTAGTAGAGGGACGTCCGAAGGGTCTGGCGTTCTCAATTCTTTTGCGCTTATTGCGAATAAAAGGTATCCCTTGGCAATTTGTTTCCCTGGGATCTGAATGGTTTCTCCCGTTGCCGGATTCCTACCCATTCTACCTTTTCTTGGCTTTATTTTTATCCCGAAGGAGCCCCAGTGTGGTATTGTTATCAAACCTCTAGTCGCATCTGCGATCCGGGTTTCAAGCCCGGAAAAGAACAGTTTTATTGTTTTCCGATCTTCGCCAGTCGCTCTTTCCAAAAAACTTTCAAACTGAGACATTGTGCGACCCTGTTTCGCTGTAATCTGTATCATTTCTCCCGTCGCCGGATTCCTACCCATTCTAGTTCCTCCTTTGATGGGGGTTTTCGCGAGAACATCCCTCCATAGTTGTTCCCTTTCATCCCTGAGTAATGTGCGTTTCATAGGCTTGAACTGCGTGAGATGCTAGCAGGTCCTCAACAGCGTCACAATGGCAAACAGGATCCACTGGAGTCGTTTAAAGCCCCCCCCCCGATGCCCTCTGTCATTAACCCGGGCATCTGGCCAAGCGCTTGGCTCCGATTACCCCGGCTACTGCCGGCTTTTCTTATTCCGTTAGAACCAACGCCACAAGCACGTAGGCGGTTGTTAGGTTGGAGTCACCCTCCATCCAGCGCTTGGTTGGATTTTGCCATGAGCCGTCCGGCTTTTGCAGCGAAAGCAACTTGGTTTTCAATTCGGCTCGCCATTCGATTTTGTTTTCCTTAGGCCCCTCAAGCGTCGCTACGCCCTGCGCCTTCAACGCCTTGGCCATGAGGTGGTAGTAGTAGTACACTCCCTCCGATCCCATGCCGGGGTTTTCCTCAAGCGTATAGTTGCGCCCAAGCCAATCTACAACGGCCTTGACACGTTCGTCGTCGCGCCCGACCCGGGCGTAGGCGAAACTTATCATTCCGGCATAACTTATCGATCCGTATGAACGGAGAGCGACGCGCCTGGTTTGCTCATCGACAACCTCCCCTGCCTTGCTCTCGCCGGGATGGTAGATGAATCCGCCACGATCCTCGGCCGAACCGGAGAGACTCGGGTTGTTGCTGCGCTCGGGCAGGTTCTGGCAACTGGCGAGGAAGTGCTCAAGAGCCTTCCAATCGAGATCGTTTTCCAGTGGCTGATTGGGTTTGTCGAGTCGGCGCAGAGCGAGTTCAGACATTCTCATCGCCTCGACGGCCATGAGCGTGTTGTTCATATCCGAGTGGTCATACTTACTGTTGTAGCCGACGCCCCCGTCGTGGAAGTTGTCCAATTTACCTTTTTCACCAAGGTCGATTTGAGAAGCGGCGATGTAGGCTCGCGCCTTGACAATCAACGAACGAAACCTGGGCTCATCGACGAGCGACAACGCCATCAGCGAGCAGGCTGTGTTGTAGTTGACAAGTTGGCCGCGATGGATCGAGCCGTCCGGCTTGGCCGAACCGACGATAAAGTCGAGCGCCCGTCGCCGCTCGGAACCGTATTTCACATCGAGCTTGGACGCTTCCGCCATCTCGAGCGCGACCAGCGCCAACGCGGTCAGCGCCGGCAGTTCTGAACTGGACCACCAGCCGGCTGGGTTTTGGTTTTCGTAAAGAAACCGCGCCCCCCGCTCGATGGCTTTTCGCGTCTCTGTCGGTGTCGGCTTGGTGTCTTCGGCGAATGCCACTTGGGCAAGTGGCGTGAACAGCAATAAACTGGCGAGAGCGCTTTGCTGGAACCTCTGCAAAAACCGGTTGCGCTCTCCCTCACCCCGGCCCTCTCCCGCCGGGAAAAGGAGGCGCGGCAAACGCGTTTGGTTTTGTATCGAAAATGAGAACAACTGGGAGAGGCGTGGCACGTGCTGAGGGCGAATGCTCGTCATTTCCGGGAAAAGCTTTAGCAAATGAGTTGGTTTGTCCATTTAAATCAATTTTTTGTTGGTGCCGGTTTACGATTCAAGTAGATTTTCGCGACGCGCGAAACCACACAACAATGAAAAAAGTAGTTCGGAAAAAGACACTTCGCAGCTTGCCTGCTCAAGGCTTTACCCTGATTGAGTTGCTGGTCGTGATTGCGATCATCGCCATTCTCGCCAGCCTGCTGCTCCCTGCGCTTGGCAGTGCCAAGGGCAAGGCCCACCAGATTTCCTGCATGAACAACTACCGTCAACTGCAGTTCTGCTGGCAAATGTACGTCGACGACAACAACGGCCACCTGCCGCCCAACGCCACCGTCCGGGGCAGTTCGCGTGGCAGTTGGGCCGCCACTGCGGCTACCTGGATCAAGGGCAACGCCTACTCCGATTCCACGGACCAAAACATCCGCGCCGGCGTTCTTTTCAAGTACAACGATTCGGTTAAGATTTACAAGTGCCCCTCTGACCGTTCCACCGTTGGCGACAAAGGCAAGATCCCACGCTTTCGTAGCGTGGCGATGAACATGCATATGAATCACATCCCCGACCCGAAGGACCGCACGAGTTGGCATAAGTTTTCCGAGATTATAGCCCCGCCACCGTCGAACGCCTTTGTCTTTATCGACGAACACGAAGACAGCATCGACAATGCCCGGTTCACCGTGACGCAACGGCACGAATGGCGGTGGATCGATTTTGCCGGCACTCGCCATAACGACGGTTGCGTGCTCAGCTTCGCCGACGGTCATTCTGAGCTTTGGAAATGGAAGGAGTCGCGGACCCTGGAGATTTCTAAAATGAAAGGCTGGATACAGGGCCAAGCCGGCGTATACGGGAAGGATCGCGACCTCGGGCGCATCTACGATGCCATCCCGAAAATTCCGCTTTGACAACCGTCAACCGGAATCAGTCTTTGTTCCCGATGCAATAGAGAAACTTCTCGCCGCGTAAGAATATCGCGTCACCCGCCAGCGCAGCCGACGCGCTGAACCGGTCATCCAGTTTATTCAACGTGAGTGCTTTTGGCTCGGCGTCATCGCTCATAACCAAAGTTTTTCCGTTTCGATCCGTCACGTAAATTCGACCCGCTGCAGCCACCGGCGATGAGTAAATATTGAAAACCGACCCGAGCCGAAACGGTCCGCTTGGCTCATCGCCCGTCTTCGCGTTCACGCGTGACAGCACACCCTGATAATGTCGGAGATAATAAAGCCAGCCGTCGTACAATAACGGCGACGGCACGTACGGCGTGCTCCGGTTTTTTTGCCAAACGATCTGTTGGGTGCCTGTCAACTCCCCTTTGGCTCCGGTAAGCCGGATCGCCAGCAGGGTCTGTTTTTCATAGCTGCCAGCAGCGAACACCATCCCGTCAGCGGCGACCGGCGACGCGACAATGTTCCCCGGCAACCCGCCCGCCTCCCAAATCACCGCCCCCGTCTTGAGGTCGTACCCCCGCACGCGCCTGGTTCCGCTTACGACCGCCTGTGCCTGGCCGTCGTGCGTGACGGCGATCGGTGTGGCCCACGAGGTGACCTCATCCCGCGGCTGCCGCCAAAGCTCCTCGCCAGTGCTCTTGGCCAGGGCGACGATGACCGACGCCCCCTCGTGATCCCAGTTCACCACCACCGTCTCACCGTGTAGCAGCGGCGACGCCCCCTCGCCGTGGCCGTGCTTCACCAGCATGTCGCCGAGATCCCTTGACCAAATCAGCCGCCCACCGGTGTCGAGACAATACAGCCCGTTCGAGCCGAAAAACGAGAGGACATGCTCCCCATCGGTCACCGGCGAGTTCGACGCCCACGTTGCGGACTCGTGCGAGCTCTCGTGTGGTTGACGCGTCGCAACCGTTCGCCGCCAAACCACCGCGCCAGTTTGCCGGTCGATTGCCATTACGGCGAACTGATGGTCAAACAACGGATTCATATTGTTATGCGCGCCGTCCGGCGTTACGCCGGTGAACGGCTTTTTCGCACCCGTCATCTCGGCCGTGGTGACAAAGACCAAGCCCCCCCAAACTACCGGCGACGAGTGACCCAGGCCCGGCAGTTCGGTTTTCCAGCGGATGTTTTTCGTCTCACTCCACTCCACCGGCGGGTCGGCCTTCGGCGCCGCGCCGGTGGCCAGCGGCCCGCGCCACTGCCCCCATTGTGCCAGCGGATTAACTGCTTGGCCAAGCACACCCGCCGTGGCAGCGGTGAACCCAAAGGCAGCAAGCACACTGATTGATTTGCGTATCACAACGGAGATTTACCGCCGCCCACACTGCATCGCCCCGACCCCGATATCAACACGCTTGGCCAAGCGGCCTGTGATCAGAGGCCGGTTCTTTCCCGCCTACCCCGCGCGGGTGAAGCAATCAAACTCACCCGTTACCAGGGTGACGCCTTCGGAAATTCACGTAGCCTCACGTTAGCCAAGCGACGTGCTGATTGGACAAGTGCACACCGGCCTCGGTATTCAAATCCTGTTTATCCTGTCCATTTATTTTCATTTACCAGTTCAACTTGGAAGAAGGATCGATATAATTCACAGGATCATTATTCACTCCCATCGACGCTGGTGGCTCTCGGTGCTGCTGGAAACTTGTCCCGTAAATCATCCTTTCATCCTGAAGTTGCATCCGTATTCTTTTGCCTGTGGAATTGTCTAAACAGAATGCAGTCGTGGTCGGTGGCGGCAGCGGCATGGGCGAAGCGATTGCTCTTGGCTTGGCTGCGGAGGGTGCAACGGTCGTCGTGGCCGGCCGCCGTCCGGCCAAGCTCAACGAAGTCGCCACCCGAGCCGACGGAACCAACCTCACCCACACGGTCGATGTCGCCGATCGCGACAGTGTGAAAACGTTGTTCAACTGGGTCAGCGAGCGGCTCGGCCAACTACATTTGTTGGTGAATTGCGCCGGGGCCAACGTTCCCAAGCGCTCGATGAGCGAACTTGCGCCGGACGACTGGGACAAGCTGATGGCTATCAACGCCACCGGCGCGTTCAATTGCATGCATTACGCGCTGCCGCTAATGCGCCCGCACAAGACCGGCCTCATCATCAACATCTCATCTACTTCCGGCAAGCGGGCCGCTCCGCTCGGCGGCGTGGCCTACAATGCCGGCAAATTTGCCATGGCCGCACTGGGCACGAGTGCCAATGAGGACGAACGCGAAAACGGTATTCGAGTGACGACGGTTTTCCCCGGCGAAGTGGATACTCCCATTCTGAGCAACCGACCGGTGCCACCCTCAGCGGAGCATCGCGCGAAAATTCTGAAACCGGCAGACATCGCCGACATCACGCTGGCCATCGTCAAGCTGCCCCCGCTGGCACACGTGCCGGAGCTGGTTATCAAGCCGATCGGTCAGTCGTTCATTTAGCCGCCGAATTCGCCCGGGCTTCCAAATTTATTCCGCGCAGCCTTGCCGAAGTCGGTTACGGATTGATTAAGTTGCTTTAGCAACTCGGTACGAGTCAAACCTGACGCTCCTCGAGCCGCTTTGATGATGGTGTTGCATTCGTTTTCATCCATGAAAACTGCCGCATCCAGCAGTCCCTTTTCCTCACCCGGCGGTATCGCCAGGAAGCCGTGCTTGTCGGCGTGGATTAACTGACCATGCTCAACATGCTGCCCGAAGACCTGCACCTCGCAACCCCAGTTGACAGGAACCACGTGTGCATGCCCCACGCATAACCGTCTGGACAGGGCCTTAAACCCGGCATTGGTCATCTCATCAACATCCCGTACCGCGCCATCCGTGATGGTTCCGACGCATCCGAGTGCGCGGTGAATGTTTGAGTTGACCTCGCCCCAGAAGGAACCGGTAGTTGCCGGCTTGTCCAAATCCTGCACAACGACAATCTTTGGCCCCGGGATGCCGGCGATATATTCGCGATATTCCTCACCTAGACGCGCTCCGCCTGCCTTATGACGTGGTTGGCTCGGTTCAATCTGCAACGTGACCGCCCAACCGACCATCGGGCCCATTTGCGGCATGAAATCCGTCGTCACCTCGGGATTGATCCCGGTCTGGGCCGGGTCATGTCGGGTGATCTGTTCCCATCCGTTGTAGATGGTCGGCGTGTTCCAACGCTTGAGTTGTAGCAGCACTTCGTGAGGCAACGGCGGGGTAAAATGCTTTTTATCCATGGTTGAAAACGTTCATTGGCCGCGTACGGCATGCGCAATGTAACGACTACCATTACTGTGACCAACAAAAACCCTCCAGCACAGCGAAGGCGTTCAACCGGGGCTTAACCAAGCGGAGAGTCCGGACACTACACCACCACCGGCAACCAGCGCATGCGCGAGTATGGCAATCCTGAGTGGGGTAACCATCGGCTTTGAGAATATCATTCGGGTTGAATGTCTTGATATCACGAGGGTCGTTCCCTTAAATCGGGCAGTGCCGAGGGTTATCGCCATAGCCAACCAAAAGGGAGGGGTCGGGAAAACAACCACAGCCGTCAACCTGTCGGCCTGCCTTGGCACACTTGGCAAACGCGTGTTGTTGATCGACATGGATGCGCAGGCCAACTGCACCAGCGGACTGGGCATCGAAAAAACACCCAATGCAAGCCTCTACCCTGTCCTGCTTGGCGAGAGCACGCTTGAGGAGAAAATCAAGAAAACCGACTACGAAGGCGTATCGCTAATCCCGAGCGAGTTCGACCTGTGCGCTGCCGAGCTGGAGCTGGCGCGGATGTCGCTCGGCGCTGACAGCGGCGAGGCCGACGTGAACCGCGAGCGCCACCTCACATGGCTGAAGGAAGCACTGCAGCCGATAGTCAACGGGCGGCGCTTTGACGTGGTACTGATCGACTGCCCGCCGTCACTCGGCAAGCTGACACTGAGCGTGTTGATCGCCGCTCATGGCCTGCTGATTCCACTGCAATGCGAATATTATTCCCTTGAAGGCATCAGCTCCATCACCGACTTGATGGAGCAGTTAAGAACATCCGGCGTGAACAAAAAGCTCGAGTTGACCGGCGTGCTCATGACTATGTTCGACAGTCGCACGAACCTCTCGCGACTGGTTGTCAGCGAGGTACGCAAGCATTTCGGCGACAAGGTTTTCCGAACGGTGATCCCACGCGCCACGCGCGTCGCAGAATCACCCAGCCACGGCAAGCCAATCCTTTACTACGACCCCTACAGCGCCGGTTCAGCCGCATACGAGGGAACCTCGAAGGAGCTGAGCAAGCGGCTTGGCTTAGAGTGAAAAAGCCTTGCAGTGGTAACCTGCAAATCCTACATTCCGCGCCGCTATAGCCTCATTGGCCGCCTGGCCAAGCGAACATTTCAACCATGAAAAAACAGACAAAAACGATAATTACCGCGCTCGTTTCAGCAATGCTCATGACGACTGGCTGTGATAACGGAAAAACAGTAATAACGCAGAGTGGCGACACAGGGCAACTCGATGCCTTGAAGAAAGAAAACGAGACCCTCAAGGCAGAGGCCGCCAAGAGCCGAGCGGAGTTGGCCAGCCTGCAATCCGAAATCAAGGCAAAGGCGGCCGACGCCACCGCGCCAGTTGCTGCAACCCCCGCCGAGCCCAAGGCTACGGACGATCAAGCTACTGGCAATCCGGCGACAAAAAAAGAGCGCTTCAGCTACGCCGTTGGCCTGCAGATTGGCGGCGATTTTGGGAGCAAGGAAATCGAGATTGATTTTGGTCAATTTGCGGAGGGCATCAAGACGGCTTACCTGTCAAAGGACAAATTGATGACCGAGGAGGAATCAAAAAAAATCCTCGATGAGGTGTGGAAAGATTATCAGCAGCGTGAACAGACCAAGCGCACCGCTGAGGCGGACATCGCCAAGAAAGCTGGGATCGATTATCTCGCTGCAAACCGCAAGAAGCCCAACGTCAAGGTAACCGCCAGCGGCTTGCAATACCGAGTCATTAAGGCAGGTAAGGGCACGTCGCCCACGAACAACGACAAGGTAGAAGTGCACTACCGGGGCTGGACCATCGACGGCAACGAGTTCGATAGTTCCCACTCGCGCAACAAGACAAGCACGTTCGGGGTGACCAGGGTTATTCGCGCCTGGACGGAGGCACTGACAATGATGAAGCCGGGTGGCAAGTGGGAGATCGTTGCCCCCCAGGAACTGGCCTACGGGCCGGGTGGTAAACGCCCCAAGATCCCGCCCTACTCGACCTTGCGCTTTGAGATTGAACTAATCTCTGTGGAGCAACCCAAGGCCGCTGCCAAGAATCCGGTGACAAGCAACATTGTCCGCATCCCCTCACAGGCCGAGCTCAAACAAGGTGCCAAGCCGGAAATCCTTACCAAGGAACAGGAAGCCGAGATGAAAAAGAAGAACCAGTAACTCTCGCCGATTCGCTTGAGTTACTTGAAATTCCGGATACTGATGTTACGGAAGGAGACGGCGTCACCGTGGCCAGCAAAGCCAAAGTACCCGGACTTACGCAGACGGCCCTTGAATTTACCAAGATCATACATCGGCTTTTCCACATTGGCCAAGTCGGCGTTAAGGATCAGTGTACCGTTTAGCTCTACCTTGATCCTTGAGCCATTCACCGTGACTTCCTGGAAATTCCACTCGCCCACCGGGCGCTGATAGCCGCGGGCGGCGGGCGCCATGCCATATGCCGAGCCGTGATACTGGGCCGGATGCAGCTTGGCATACTTTTTGGCAGAGTCGTCGAGCACCTGCAGTTCACACATGCCAACGTAGGCTGTGTCGCCACTCCCGGGATAGCGGATGGCGAGGCCGTTGTTGCCACCTGGCGGCAGCTTGAATTCTATCCGCGCTGAAAAGTCATCCAACTCATCATTAACATAAATGGTGCCCCCCTTTCCCTTCATGCACTGGATTGACCCATGGTCAACGCTATAATTATTTGTAGGGCCAGCCCACCCTTCAAAATTCTTTCCATTGAATGCTGACTTGAAACCATTGCCACCCTTCGATGCCAAGATTTCATTTCCCTCTTTGGTGCCTATCTCGCGGATGAAAACGTTTCGCCAGCGAATCTCGCCACCGTGAGTCTGCAACTGGATTGGGCCGGTCCGTGGGATTTGCCCCTTGCGATTGAAATAGTTTTCCATCCGCGCGTGATCAACAAGCAACTTACCGTTGAGCCAGACCGAGACACGTTCGCCGACCATGATGATGCGAAAACTGTTCCATTGGCCAAACGGCTTGTCCGCTAGCACAAGTGGATCCTTGCCGGGAGCGCCTTTGCTGTTATTCCACAAGCCGCCGGAACCTTTGTTCGCACCGATATTAAACTTGGCCTCCTCGGTGCTGTCCCAAATTTGCACCTGGGGTATACCTCGCAAATAGATCCCACTGTCGGCCTTGGGAACCGTCTTGTAGTCAACAAGGAACTCAAAGTCCCCGTAGTTTTTCTGCGTGCTCAGGTAGAGCCCATGGCCATCGTTGACGAGTTCCTCGCCATTCACTGACCAGTGCTGCGCGATGTCCTTTATGCTTGCGGCTTTTTTCTCGGCCAACTTGTCGGGAGAGAGCGCCTTCCACTTGACGGGGTCTTCCGTCTTGAGCCCCCACCAACCGGAAAGATTCTTCTCATTAAACAATGCTGTAAAACCCTCGGGCGGCGTACCAGCCTGAGGTGACTGTGCTGAAGCTAAACTAAAGACAGAAACCGCGACCAATGCCACGGCACGATTAAACCAAGTGAGTGTTTTCATTTTGAACATCCGAATCTGTGACGCGTGATTTTAGCCGTTTAGGCGCAGTTCGCCAACCAAAACTTACCCAAGCGCTTGCTTTGAATTGAATACCATGTCGTTTTCGCACAGATTCCCGCCAACGATAGACTATAATGTTACCGAAACGTTTCATTTCCCTGACAGCAATCTCCTTCGCTCTCACTTTACAGGCGCTTGGCCAGGCGAAAAAACCCAAACCAACCAACGACCCGTCCGGGCAGCTTTTTCGGTATGCGCCGATGCCCAAGGCCACGCGAAGCATTGTCATCCCGCTGGGCAATATTCAGTTTGCCTTCGACACCGAGAACCTCAGGGAGCACAGCGTATGGCGTGGCAAACTTGACCTGTACGGCCCGCAATACGTTAGCGCAAAGCGTCCATTCATAGCCCAAGCCAATGGCCAATTGCTGTGGGAAAACCCGCCAACGCTCCCGTGGCGAACGAGGCCACCCGGAGCTAAGTTCACACTCGAATCCGATCAACCTAAAGGGGAATTCACCGGTATGACTACCGATGGAAAATCTGTGACGCTCCGTTACACGTTGCAGCTAGGGACCGGTGAAACCGTTGAAGTGCAACTCCGTCCATCGAACAGTTCCCGAGGCCTGCAGCGCACTTTGACTATTACTAAATCCAAAAGCCCACTCTGGTTTCTTGCTAACAGTTTCCAGAACAGCACAGCAAAACGCGCTGTTACCGTTGACGGGATCGGTCCTCTAGCCGTTCAAGTCATAAGCACCCCGTTGAGCTATACCGAACCGATCATCACCGAGGCCGGCGCGGAAACCATTTACGACACGCAGACAATCGAGACGGTTGCCGAGCAGCACTGGGTGCTCGTTCCTCCGCATAAGGTTGAGGTTACGGTCACAATTACGACTCATCACGATGGCGAGCTGACTGCGCCTCCAACCAGTGCCGCATCCCCCTTGGCCAAACTCGGTGAAGTGGGCGAATCAAAACTCAAGCCGCGCGTAGGGCCGAGAAGCACTTACTACAAAACCAAGTATCTACCCCTACCTCCCGACCTGGATTTATTGATCACAGGAATGGACTGGCTCGGGGACGGGCGACTTGCAGTTTGCACCTGGCCCGGCGAGGTGTATCTGCTCGACGGACTGCTCCACGATGACGGGCCTGTCACGTTCAAACGCTTGGCCAAGGGTTTGAACGAACCGATGGGGCTACTTGTGCGGGATGGCAAGCTTTACGTCTCGCAAAAGCCTGAACTCACCGAGATTGCATTCGATGAGAAAAACGGCAGGACAGAGTTCACTCGAGTCAGTGCGGACTGGGGTTACTCCGGGCATTACAATGCATTCTCTTATGGGCCGGTCCTTGATCGTGACGGACGGTTCGTCCTCGCTAACGCCGGACACAGTGGCCGTTGGGACATAAAATTCATGGGCTGGGCAATCCGGCGAGGCAGCAACGGAACGATGGATGGCGTCGCCTCCGGCTTTCGCGAACCGAACGGCATTGGGGTATTCGGCTCTGAACGGGATATTTTCGTGACAGACAACCAAGGCCACTGGACGGCGGTGTGCGAACTCAACCACCTTCGCCCTGGTAAATACTTTGGCCGCCCCTCCTCCACTCCGGATCCAAAAAACATGTACGAGGGGCGCGCTACCTTCACCCCGCCGGCGATTTGGTTCCCCTACTCTCTCGCCCGCTCAATCTCCGGCATGGCCGAAATTCGTGACAGCCGATTTGGCCCCTTCAAAGGTCAGTTGCTCGTCGGGGATTTTCAGAATGCGCTCGTCACCCGCGTGTTTCTCGAGAAAGTAAACGGCGAATACCAGGGCGCTGTGTTCCCTTTCATCACCGGCTTTCGCTCCGGGGTGAACCGGCTGAGCTTCGGCCCAGACGGCAACCTTTACGTGGGCGGTTTGCAGCGTACCTGGACAAGCATCGCCCCCGACCCGGCGTCACTCGAACGTGTAACCTTTACCGGCAATATTCCGTTCTCTATCCGTAAGGTCGAGGCCAAGGCGGATGGCTTTCTACTGACGTTCACCGAGCCAGCAAAGCCAAGCGCCGCCGACCCGGACAACTTTGACGTGTCGCAGTTTCGTTACGCGTACCACTCCGATTATGGCTCACCGCGATTCAACCACGCCGGGGAGAAGGACAGCCAGACACCGATCGAGGTGACCAACGCAACCCTGTCATCAAACCGACTCGAGCTGCGCCTGTCGTTGAGTGAATGGAGAGAGGGGCATGTCACGCAAGTAAGGTGTTTTGACATGATAAGCGAAGCCGGCAAAGACCTCTGGCACGATACGTTTCACTACACACTGAACCAAATCCCCAAGCCGTGATGCGCTTGGGCCTGGCTCAGGCCGGAACCTTGTCCGCCAGTAATTCGCTGCGGAATCGGCAGGCCGATAATCTTCTGGCATGATTCGGATACGACTGACCCGACGAACATATTTTTGCTAAGCAGCGACAACAACTCCGTTCGAAAAAAATACCCTGGCGCTGGTACGTGACCTCGTAATTCCCTTGTTCTGGGCTCATATATCCAGGTGCGTCGGAAAGCTGCTTGCTCTTGTTTTGGCCGATCAACCCAGCCGCCTTGGCCACATCAAAATCACTCAACTTCACTTCGCTCTCAAATCCCATAATGACGCTGTGCCATCTAGTAGGCCCGAAATACCCCTCCTCATTCGTCCGTTGGCGATCTCATCAACCACCTCATCCTTCAAGTTGCCTACTATTTCGAACAGAGTTGCCATAAATACAATTTCAAACCGCCAAAAGACTGTGTCAGGCACGGCCAATGCCAAAGAGCAAAACATTGTGTGATGCCGGGGTTTTTCGTAGTTTCGCTGCCGGATGAAAATTGCCTGTCTAACCACGGCCTTGCTCGTTGCCGTGATGGGAACCGCTGCGGACGAACCCCAAGCGGATCTAGCAGGCATTTGGCTGAAATGGGAGGAGGACGGGACAGCATCGGCTCAACTTGAGAAATGCTCACTCGAAAAAGTGCTGCAGTCACTCAGCGAGCAGAGTCGCTGGCAAATTTTTGTTGAGCCAGAATTAAGGCTTCAGGTCACGACACGGTTCAAAAACCTGACTCACTCACAAGCACTTCGCCGCCTGCTGAGCGATGTCAATTTTGCAATCATCCCCTCCCCCAAAGCCTCGTCCAGGCTGCTTGTTTACAAAACTTCATCCGAAAAAGCGGTCGTTCGAATCCTCCCGACCAAGCCCTTGGCCAAGCGCAAAAAAGTCAGGATTAAGCCAGGTAAAATCCCCAACGAACTCGTCGTCACGCTCGAGCCGGGCTCGGGAATTGACATCGACGCTCTCGCCGCCGAACTCGGCGCAAAGATTGTCGGCAAAATCGACGGACTCGATATTTATAGGCTTCGTTTCGAAAATGAACAACAAGCCGGAAAAGCCGAGGCGCTACTCGAAAAAAATGAGGGCATAGCCTCCGTCGACAGCAATTACGGCATCACCCGCCCCGACACACTCACGCCGGTTGGACTCGCGGCGCCACCGCTGAATCTCCGCCCCTCGTCCGCGGACGACGATGGAATCGTGATCGGCCTCGTTGACTCGAGCGTCCAGCGACAAGGTTCGCAGGTCAGCGATTTTTTATTGCAAGAAATCTCCATGGCTGGTGCCCCGGCTGATAGTTCGGATCAAGTCAACCACGGGACATCGATGGCCGAGACGATCCTACGAGGTCTGTCTGCCACCCTTGACGGCGAGCAGGAAACCTCGGTCAAAATCCTGCCCATCGATGTTTACGGCCAATCTGAAAGCACCTCGACATTTGAAGTGGCTCAAGGCGTTCAGGCGGCGATCGAAGCCGGCGCCGACATCATCAGCCTCAGCCTTGGCTCAGACGAGCAAAACGACCTGATGCGTGCCGTCATTCAATCCGGCACTAGCAGTGGGGTTTTGTTTCTCGCGGCAGCCGGCAACGAACCGACAGGCCACCCTGTTTACCCTGCGGCCCAGTCGGAAGTCATCGGCGTGACGGCACTGAACCGGAGCGGTCGCAGTGTCGCCAATTACGCCAACTCCGGAAACTTCGTCGAGGCCGCAGCGCCCGGCGCCGGAGTGACCGTATTTAATAACCAGACTTTTTACGGCACGGGCACTTCCTTTTCCACGGCCTACGTGGCCGGGGTCGCAGCCGGTATCGCCTCGGCAAAAGGGCTCCCCATGGCAGAAGTGCGAAGAATGATCACCACGGAAATGAAGCCGCCGGGCACCGGCCCTTGAATAGCCTGCCCAAGCGTGCCGACCGGTTATTTGCCCTCCAGGTCGACTGCTCCAGCATATCCGGCAATGCCAGGCGGCCGCCGGGCAATTCTCCTTCAGATAATAATACACATTAATTTGGGTCACCACCTTCAGGATCAACGGGCTTTTGGGGTAAATTGCCGCCATCGCAACGTACCCCTCGAGCCCCTTGTCAAAATCAACCGCATCCTCGTGGCACTGCGCCATTTTATACTGGGCATCCGGCACAGGGGGTAAGAACTCAGGTGATTCAGCACACAAAGCCAATGTTAAAAACCGTCCGGCAGAATAATGAAATAACGTAATTGGCCATAGTGTATAATTGCAAGGAAACTATACCATTGTACTGCATTTATTAAGATTTTCTTTTTGAAAAGGGCTCTCTCCTTTACGGTCCGCTCGGCGTATTAGCTGAAAAGTGAACCAAGATAACTCATCCAATACTTTTGTTGCCGGCCAACGCTGGGCCAGCAGTTCGGAACCCGAACTTGGCCTGGGGGTCGTTGAGTCAACTGAAGAACAATCAGTGGATATTTTCTTCCCTGCTTGCGACGAAACCCGACGTTACTCACTTGAGTCACCGCCTCTCTACCGAGTCAGCTTTCAGGCTGGAAGCACCGTTCAAAGTGAAGACGAAACCGAGTTGATTATCGAACGTGTTTCAGAGCACGGAGGGCTGCTTGCCTATCACGGGGAAAACAATGTTCTGCTTGAGCAAGAACTTCACTCTGGAATGTCAGACCGTGGCCCAGAGGAGCGGTTATTACGGGGTCAAACCACCGACAATTCCCTCTTTGATTTACGTCTGACTGCCATGAATCTGATCTTTCATTGGTGCAAATCCCCTGTCCGGGGTTTATTCGGCGGCAAAATCGATTTAATCCCGCATCAGATGTACGTTGCCCACGAGGTATCAAACCGGCAACTACCCCGGGTACTGCTTGCAGACGAAGTCGGTTTGGGCAAGACCATTGAGGCCTGTTTAATTCTGAACAGAATGCTTGTTTGCGGTCGAGTCAAACGTATTTTGATTATCCTGCCTGACTCGTTAATCAATCAATGGTTCGTTGAGCTGCTCCGTCGATTCAACCACTGGTTCAGTATATTCGACGAGGAACGCTGCAGGGCGATCGAGGCCTCTCAAACCGATTTCAATCCTTTCGAAGACGACCAATTGGTGCTGGCCAGCATCGATTGGTTGGCGAAGTCGGCCAAGCGAACAAAACAGGTGACTCAAGCTCCCTGGGATTTACTTATTGTTGATGAGGCTCACCACCTCGAATGGGATCCGGATAAACCAAGCGCTCAGTACCAACTTGTTGAAGCGCTTGGCCAGCGGGCCGGATCCCTGCTGTTGCTGACAGCTACCCCGCAACAGTTGGGCCTGATGAGTCATTTTGCGCGATTACGACTGTTGGATCCCAATCGGTTCTCCGACTTTGAAGCATTCAAGGAGGAAACTGTGAATTACGAACCTGTGGCAAAACTTTGCCAAAAAATCATCGCAAATGAGGAGTTAAAGAAATCAGAACTGGGGCAGTTTCCGGCCACAAACGCTATCCTCGCCAAAGTAAACTCTGAATTGCTTAGGAGCAGAAAGCTCACCAAGTCCACTAGGGCCGAGTTGATTCGAGACCTCGCTGACAGGCACGGAACAGGCCGGGTGTTGTTTCGTAACACACGAAAAACGATCCAAGGTTTCCCCAAGCGCTTGCCCAAGCTCAGCCCCCTGGACTTCGATGACGCAAGCCAAGACTGTGAAAACGACCGCGCCGAATTTGATTTCGATATTGGCCTGACTGATAAAGACCCAAGGTACAACTTCGGCAATGACCATCGGATTGACTGGCTGGTCTCCCTTTTGCGTAAAAATGCTTCGGATAAGTTCCTCCTGATATGCCGGAGCAAGGCAAAGGCTTGCGCCGTTGAAGAGGCCGTAAGGAGCAAAGTTAACCTGAAAATAGCAATCTTTCATGAAGAGCTAACCCTGATTCAGCGGGACAGAAACGCCGCTTGGTTTGCAGAAGAAGATGGCGCCAAACTTTTGATTTGCTCGGAGATTGGTAGCGAAGGAAGGAATTTCCAGTTCTGCCAGCACTTGGTTTTATTTGATCTCCATTTGAACCCAGAATTGCTTGAGCAACGAATCGGCCGCTTGGACCGTATTGGGCAAAAACATGACATAAAAATCCATATCCCCTACCTGAAGCCGAGCAATAAGGAAACTTTGGCCAAGTGGTTCCATTTGGGGCTAAACGCATTCGAGGAAAGCATATTGGGCGGGCAAACCATCTTGAATGAGTTTAAGGAACGTCTGCACCAGTCGTTTTCCGAACCAAAAGAGAGCTTGGATCGATTAATTAATGACACCGCCGAAAGCCGCAACAAGCTCAAAGCCAAACTTCAGGAGGGCATGGATCAACTTCTGGAAATCAACTCCCACTCGAGCGCTGTCTCCAGTGACTTAATCCAACAAATCCAACAGAGTGAGAAATCAATCGAACTGGAAGAATTCACTCTCCGCCTTTTTGACTTTATGGGACTTGGGATCGATGACATTGCTCCGCAAACCTATCGGATTACCAACGCCCATCGGTTACCGATTAATTTACCGGGCAACCGCGATGGCGTGGTCAGTTTGACCTTTGATCGGACTCGAGCCGTTTCCAGAGACGATATAATCTACGTTTCCTTGGATCATCCGATCATGTCAGCTTGTGTTGAACAACTATTGGGATCAAATGATGGAACTGCTGTTTTTGTGCATTGGGACACCGATTCTGCTCCCACTCTCCTAATGGAGTCCGTATTTATCTTAGAATGCTTGGCGCCATCCGAATTGAACGCTGATCGCTTTCTGCCTCCCACCCCCATTCGGATTGTAATGAACCACCATGGAAAAGCTGAGCTTAACACAGATGGGAGGTTTATCTCCTTACCTGAAACCATGAGAAACGCCCCTGCCCACCTGATTGTAGAATTCGGCCAGATAAAAAAACTGATCGCTCCAATGGTTGGGGCTTGCGAGCAACTGGTATCGGAACAAGTGACAAAGTTAAAACAGCAAACTGCTACCACTATGAGTCAAAAACTTTCGGCAGAAATCAACCGTCTCGAAACCTTGGCTAAGATAAACGTTAATGTCAGATCGGGGGAAATATCCATGCTAAAAGAAGAGCAAAAGAAATTGGAACAATGCCTTGGCCAAGCTCGATCCCGGCTCGATTCCATCAGGTTGATCTGGAAAGGCAGTATGGAGAGACTCAAAAACTAGCGGCGGATCAAAAAGATAATTTGACTACTGTGAAAAAAAGCATGTAGTCACTCGAGTATTTTTTGTTTTCGGGAGAGTTAACGAACAACTCTCGCCCCTCCACCTCCCATAAGCTTCTCAACTTCAGACATAGTGGCCATGGAGGTGTCTCCGGGGGTTGTCATAGCCAACGCTCCGTGGGCAGCACCATAGTTAACCGCTTTAGCGGGATCACCGGTTGTTAAAAGACCATAGATCAAACCGGAGGCGAAACCGTCCCCACCGCCGACCCTGTAAAAAATTTCCAATTGGGGATGATTGTTAGCTTCAAAAAAACGGCCGGCACCCCAACAAACGGCACCCCAATCGTTAACAGTTGCTGAGCTCACAGCTCGGAGGGTGGTTGCAATTACTTTTAGATCTGGATATTCCGCAACAACTGCCCCAATCATGGCCTTGAACTTTTCAACATCAATGGACGAGATGTTATCATCTAGGCCCTCAACCTCAAAACCCAGACAGGCTGTAAAATCCTCTTCATTGCCAATCATCACATCCACATATTTTGCAATCTCACGGTTCACCTCCTGTGCTTTTTTCTTCCCGCCGATGCTTTTCCAGAGTGAAGGTC
>JASLKI010000260.1 GCA_030747575.1 Verrucomicrobiota bacterium
CGGCATCGAGACATACGCCCGAGTCGGTGAGCGCATGGGGCGAGCGCTTGACCAAGGTTGAACTAAAATGCTTGGAAGATTGATCATCCTGTTCATCACCATCCCACTGGTGGAGCTCTATCTGCTAGCTGTGGTCGGTAATCGTGTGGGGTTGTTACCGACGATCATGCTCGTGATTCTCACCGGCGCGTGGGGGGCGTATCTCGCGAAAAGCCAAGGCTATTCGATCCTCGCCAGGATACAGGCCGAGACGGCCGCCGGTCGGGTCCCAACGGCTGAGTTGATCGATGGGCTACTGGTATTGATCGGCGGCATCGTGTTGCTGACGCCCGGCCTGCTGACCGACTTGGTCGGTTTCAGCCTCATGGTGCCAGGTTTCCGCGCCATCATCCGCGAGCGCGTGAAAAAGAAATTCGCCGCGCAGGTCGGCCATTTTCAAATGCCCACCCCCGGCGGCATGGGCGCCCGGCCGCAAGCCCCTCCCAACCGCCCCAAAGACGACGACGTCATCGACGTCTAGCGCTGGGTGACCTGGGGTGGGTCCTGCGCGAGGAGGCGCTTGGATTCCTGTAACAGGAATTCGGCCTCGGTGAACGGCTCATAGCTGATGTCCTGCCAGCGGACGAGACCCTGCCGGTCGATGAGGAAGGTGCCGTGCAGCGGCTGCTGCTCGAAGTCGTCGTACGCGCGATATTGCTTGAAGACTTTAAGCGAGGCGTCGGAGACGAGAGGGAAGGGGAACGGCGAGCCGGTCTTGTTTTGCTGTACCGTCTCACGCAAGCCATTGACATCGTCGGTGCTGATAGCGATGAGATCGATGCCAGCCTTCTTGAAGCGGTCGGTTTCGGGAGCAAAGGTGCCGAGTTGCTCGATGCAGTGTGCGCAACCTTTGCCGAGGTAAAAAATAACAATAACCGGCCGGCCGGTATAATCTGCGAGAGTGTGCTTATTGCCCTGTCCATCGGTCAGCGCCCAGTCGGCTGCGGGCGAGGGGCTCCAGCGGAACGGGCCAAGCGTGTCGAGTGACGGTCGGTCGCCGACGTCGCCGGCTGGCTTATATTTGATGCGCCAATCCTCCGGCAGATCAAGCTTTTTGGCGACGGGAGCCAGTCGCTGAAAGACGGCGCGCTCGATGTCGATGTGTGCGGAAATTTCGCGCAATTTTTTGAACTGCTCGACGGCTTCCTTTTCCTTGCCGCTGCGCCAGAGGATATCGACGTAGTTGGCCAGGGGCTGCACCTGGCCCTCGGCCCGGGCGGATTGGCTGGCAAGTTTTTCGGCCTCATCTTTGTTGCCGACTTTCAGGTAAAGCTGCGACTTGTGCTCGCGCGACATCTTGCTGGCTTTACCAATTTGCTCTTTAAGCTCGTCGGCGTCTTCATTCGCTGCGGCTTGGTGGGCGAGGAGTTCGGCGCGGTACTGGTTGATGGTCTTGATGCGGCCATCAAATGGTTTCACGGCGTCAGCCTTGGCCTTTTTGGTTTCCTTGTCGTTCTTTTCCTGGGCGAGTGCTTCTTCTCCGGCCTTGATCCCGGCTTTTAGTTTCATGTCCTCGAGGCGCTGATTGAGTTCGTTAAGCCTGGACAGGGTCTCAGCGCCTTTTTCCGCTTGGCCTAGCGCATAATGCGCCACGCCGACCGCGGCCAGGCGCTTGGCCTGTTCATCGGGAATGGTGGTTTTCTCGAGGTAAACGGTTTGCGAGGCGCGGATGATCTCATCCCACATTTCGTAGCGAAGCAGGGTTTCAAGCAGGCGCATACGGCCGTAACGGGCGCTTCCTCGCTTCCCGTACTCGATCGGCGCGTCCGGCTTGGCGAGAGTGTTGTATTTCGGGTGGCGTGGCAGCTCGACCATGTTTTGGGCGAGCGCCACGGCGTCGTTGGCACGGCCAAGGTGGTTGAGGTTGCGCGTGAGCCACTCGTTGTTGTGGGCGAAGTTGTGAATCTGGTCCGGCAGCACGCGGTCGCGCATCATGTGGGCGTGATCGACCCGGGCGCTGGCCTCCTGCTGCCAGGCGGAGTCGTGGTAGCGCTTGAGCTTCGAGTAGATGTGGCCGGGCATGTGCCACATGTGCGCGATGCTGGGCGAGCCCTGCCCGCAACGGGCGGCGGAGGCGAGGGCGCGCTCTGCTTTTTCATTGTCCCAAAGATGGATGCGGAAGTGATGGCACGGGTGCATCGGCTCGACGTCGAGCACGTCCTCGATCAGCGCGGTGACGGCGCCGTGGCTGTGGATGGGCAACCCATCCCTGGCGCTCTGCCACAGCCACACGGCAAGAAACGCCTTTGCCTCGATGTCGTCCGGATACTCGAAGATGATAGACTCGAGGTCGCGGATCATTTTGCGGCGGCGATCCTTTTTGGCCTTTTTGGTGTCGGCCCAGTAGTTGACTTCGCTATCGATCCAGAGTTGCTCGCGTTTGCCGGCCTTGGCCCGGCGTTTTTTGGCCTCGGCGATGAAGCCCTTGGCGCGCTCGGTGTTGCTGCGGTTGGCCACGGCCATGCCCCAGTAGGCCATCGCGCAGTCGGGATCGAGCATCGCCGCCTGCCGGAAACTGCGCTCGGCCTCAAAGTGCCAAAAACCATGTAACTGCGCGACGCCTTGCGTGAAAAACAACTGCGCCTCCTGCGCCGAGGTCGTGACCGGGAAGCGCACGCGCCCCATGCCTTTCATGAGATAGGCGCTTTGGCGTGGTCCCTCGTTGAACGCCTCACCGTGGTAGGAGTGGCCCTCGACTACCTTCTTTTTGCCATCAACGGTTTGGTCTTCAGCGACCAACGGTTTGGGCAAGCCGACGGCGAAAATCGCGGCAATATTCCCTAACACACGAAAATTCAGTTGTCTTAAACTCATAAAGGCGGGGAGTTTTTCACCATCTACCAACGATGGCAAAGGATTTGTGAGGCGGCGTGAATTGAAAAATTCAATCGCATTTTGGCGCGAGTTGCTTACCGTGCGGCGTCCCGGTTTCCGCCGGTTTCTCTACGGAAATGAAAGTAACCTACAACTGGCTGAAGCAGTACGTTGACTTTGACTGGTCGCCCGACGAACTCGCCGAGCGGCTGACGATGATCGGCCTCGAGGTCGAGGGCGTCGAGAAAGTGTCCGCCGGTTTTGACGGTA
>JASLKI010000261.1 GCA_030747575.1 Verrucomicrobiota bacterium
TATCCATTCATCATGATCACAGGTCGTCATTTGTTTCACTACAATGCTGGCACACAGACCCGCCGAACTCCATTGAAAGAATACAGTTCAACGGACTATCTGGAAATTCACCCGGATGATGCGACTGGATTGGGGATAGACGATGGTTCATCGGTTTGGCTCTCGAGTCCGAGAAAGAAAATCAAGATGGTGGCTAAGCACAGCACAGAATTACGTAGGGGCAATCTTTTTACCACCTTCCACTTCCCTGAGATTGGTCTGAATGGCGTCTTGAGTTCCTCCGCCGACGGACTGACCGGATGTCCGGAATTCAAAGTGCAAGCCGTCAATATCGAGTCGGCGAAGTGAACATCGGCTCGGCCAAGTTCGGGCGGGTCAGCGGCGGCGCATCATGGTTTGTTGCAGCTCACGGTCGCTGTCGCGCTTCTTGATGGTCTCTCGCTTGTCGGCGACGCCTTTGCCGCTGCCGACGGCGAGTTGTACTTTCACCTTTCCGTTTTTCCAGTAGAACGCCAGCGGGATAAGCGCCTTGCCTTTCACTGCCGCGATGCTGAACAGCTTGCGGATCTCTCGCTTGTGCAGCAGCAGCTTGCGTGCGGCCTTGGGTAGGTGGTTGGCGGTGTTGCCGTGCGAGTACTCGGAGATGTGCACGTTGTACAGCCACACCTCATCGTTCTCGACGCGGGCGAACGCGTCACGAATCTGCCCCTTGCCGGCTCGGAGCGACTTCACTTCCGTGCCGGTCAACACGATACCCGCCTCGTACGTCTCCTCAATGTGATACTCGTGTCGAGCTTTCGAGTTGGTGAGGATGGTCTCCATCAAAAAAAACAGCCAGAGGCGCGCGGCCTCTGGCTGATGGTAAATCGTTTTGCCGCGATCAGGCCTTGCGGACCCGGCGGCGTGATTTTCTCTTGGGCTTCGGAAGATCCGTTTCCCACTTCATTTTGCCCTCGACGATCTCGGTCAGGGCAATGTCGGCGGTGCTCAGACCGGCGGTCTCCAAGATCAGGGGCCGGTTGCCGCCGGAGCTCAATTGGCGCACACGCCGCGAGATCAGATTGACCAATACATTGGGGTTGCCCACCAATTTCAACGCTTTTTCACTTAATTCAGATTTCAAAATAATCCTCTTTTCTCCAAAAAGGCAAAAAAAACTGTCAAAACCGCCTCACCAATGCAAGCCCAAATTTTACAATTGTCAAAGAACAGGCTCTTTCGGTTGGGAGTTTCAAGTGGGGACACAGATTTTTAGGGTTTAGGGAATTAGAGGGATCAATTTTTAATCCTGTAAATCTGAGTTTATCTCTGTTCCATAAGGAGTCCGCTCCGAAAGCGGTGTCGCCGCTTCGCTGTGCCGCCTCACTCCAAAGTTTGCCTCGGGGACTTGTTCAACCGTGAGCACTTTTTGGTTGGCTGGGTGGGTTGGGGGCGTACGGTGCGCGCAGCTTTGCACTCGTTAAGGCCCTGAACCGACCATGGAAAAAATTGCCTGGAACAAGCTCATCCGGCAAACGCACATGCACTTGGCGTTTTTTCTCACGCCGTGGATGGTGGTGTGTGCGCTGAGTTCGTTTATCTTCAATCACCACGCCCTCTTCAGCGGCGGGAAGCCGGTGGCGCAGTTTCTTTTGCTGGTATTCACGATCTGATGGCGGCGCGGCCAAGCCAACCCGCGGCGCTCACGATCGCCGGCTCGGACAGCAGCGGTGGCGCTGGCCTGCAGGCGGATCTGCGGACGTTGGCCCGGCTCGGGGTGCACGGCGCCAGCGTGGTGACGTGCGTCACGGCGCAGAACCCCGATGCCGTCACGGCGATTCACCCGACACCGGCCAAGGTCGCCGCCGCGCAACTCGACTCCGTTTTCGGCAGTCTGCCGATCCGCGCGGTGAAGATCGGCATGCTGTACTCACGGGCGATCATCGACGCGGTGGCGGGGCGCTTGGCCAAGCGCCAGCGCC
>JASLKI010000262.1 GCA_030747575.1 Verrucomicrobiota bacterium
GCCTACGTCATCAACGAGATTAAGCAGACGGTGACCGCCTTTCGCTACCGGGCCAAGCGCGGCCAACTCAAGACACTGCAAACCGTCTCCACCGTGCCCCACTCGGTCGAGGGAAACAGCACCGCCGAGGTCCTCGTTCACCCAAGCGGCAAGTTTCTCTACGGCTCGAACCGCGGCCACAACAGCATCGCCATGTTCCGGATCAACGAAAAGAGCGGCAAGCTGACCGCGCTTGGCCACGAGTCCACCCGGGGCTCCACCCCCCGCAACTTTGGTATCGACCCCACCGGCCAGTTCCTGCTCGCTGCCAACCAGCAAACCGACAACGTGGCCGTATTCCGCATCGATCAGGACACCGGTAAACTCAAGTTCACCGGCAACGAGATCAAGCTCAGCAAGCCGGTCTGCGTCCGGATGATTTTGCAGGACTGATGTCGCTAAGCGCTCTCCCCCATGGCCAACGACCGTCCGAACATCATCCTCATCATCACGGACCAGCAGCGTTTAGACACCATCAACGCGTTGGGCTTTGACTACGTTGACACCCCCAACCTCGACCGCCTTGTTCACGAGGGAGTGACGTTCCGGAACTGTTACGTCACAGCGCCATCGTGCGCCAGTGCACGGGCGAGCCTCTTTACCGGCTACTACCCGCACACCACCGGTATCCTGAAGAACGCCGATACATGGCAACACAGCTGGGTCGAGTTGCTCAACCGGGGCGGCTACCATTGCGTCAATGTCGGCAAAATGCACACGTTCCCCTACGACGCCAAGTGCGGCTTCCACCAACGCTATGTCGTCGAAAACAAGGATCGCTACCTTGAGGGACGCTACTTTTACGACGAGTGGGACAAGGCGCTCCGGGCGCGCGGCCTGGTCAAGCAGCAGCGCGAGCTTTACCGCAAACGCGCCGACTACGACCAGTGCCTCGGCGCGTTCACCTGGGATCTCCCCGAGGAAACTCACTCCGATAACTTCGTTGGCGACCTGGCTAAGTGGTGGCTGCAAAACCATCCAATTGAAAAGCCCTTGTTTCTGCAGGTCGGCTTTCCCGGGCCGCATCCGCCGTACGACCCGACGCCGCGACATTTGGAGCCGTACCTCGATCGCGACCTGCCCTTGGGCAAGCTGTCACAGGACGTCCTCGACAATCAGCCCGAGGCGTTCAAGGGCATGCGCGTTCACAACACCGAGGTCGACCACGACTCAGTGGTGCACCAACTCAACCCCACCGAGGAGCAGCGACTTCGCCAACGCCGGCACTACTTGGCCAACGTCACGATGATTGATGAGAAGATTGGTGAACTGCTCGACACTCTCGAGGAGACCGGTTACCTCGACAATTCGATTGTCGTGTTCACGTCAGACCACGGCGACTGCCTGACCGACCATGGACACAGCCAGAAATGGACGATGTACGAACAGGTCATCCGGGTGCCGTTGATCATCAGGGCGCCCAGTCGCTTTGCCGGAGGGCGCGTGCTTGATGGCCTGTTACAGTCGCTTGATCTCGCGCCGCTGCTTCTCGACTGGGCCAACGCTCCCGTGCCGGACACCTTCGAGGGCATCTCCCCTGCCGCGGCGCTGGACGGCGGTGAATGGACAGGACGCGAATTTGTGTTTGCCGAACAACAGCGA
>JASLKI010000263.1 GCA_030747575.1 Verrucomicrobiota bacterium
GACGTTAAGCCCCTGATAGCCCTTTGCGAGAAAATCCTCCTGGACGAGGAGGTGAGCGTGGAGGAACTCTACGAGCTGGCGGAATTCCTCAACGCGAATCCCGAGGCGGGCAAACACTGGCCCGGCGACCAGTTTGTCGAGCCGTTACAGGAGGGCTGGGCGGATGGAGTCATCGACAGCAGCGAACTTGCCCTAATGGAGCGTCTCATCATCGAGACTCGGCGGGAATGGAGACGTCGCGTCGCGCCGATTGAACAAACAGAGGCATCTGCCGGGGCCGACCTGACAAGCGGATTTGATGCGAGCTCGGACACAAGTGATCTTGCACGCATCAACGGCCCTGATGTCCGACTGGAGGTTCCCTCGGTCTCTTACCCGGGAAGTAACCATCGGGTCGATCTCAAGACGTTGACATGCGACTGTTCAGATTGGAAATTCAGGCGAAGCACATTGCCGGAGGGACATTTCAGCCGTTGCTGTGAACATATTCTCCACGCGTTTGAACATTTGGAAGTCGAGGATCTCCCCTCGATGTTGCAGGCCTTTCTCGAAAACACCAAGCCGCCGGATCCGGAAAAAAACTGGTATCTGGGTGATGTTGGGTACGGCAGCATATTGATCTCCGACGCTCCTCACGGTTGGTCGGATGTCTTTGCCCGTGGGAAGAACGGTTGGGGCATGTTCAGCTGCAACTTCCGGCAACAAAGATGGAAGTACGGCTCGGAACCTGATGGCGCAGGCGCGATTATTCCGCTAATAAAGGAAAAATTCCGGGAGTGAAGAAATAGAAGGAGTGGAGCGGGCGAAGGGAATCGAACCCTCGTGTGAAGCTTGGAAGGCTTCCGTTCTACCATTGAACTACACCCGCGACGGCACGTAGGCTACCAACCCGGCTTGCGTTGTCAATCCACCTTCTTTAGCCTCCGCGCCAGTGAGTTCTTTGTTGCTCAAGGGTGGCCGCCTTATCGATCCCGCCAACGGCCTCGACGAAACCGCCGACCTGTTGCTTGCCGATGGGAAAGTGGCCGCCATCGGCACTGATGCGTCTGGCCAAGCGCCGGAGGGCACGTCGGAAATCGATGTCACTGGCAAGGTTGTCTGCCCCGGGTTGATTGACATTCACGTTCACTTTCGCGAGCCGGGCCAGACGGCCAAGGAGACGATCGGCACCGGCGCGGCGGCGGCGGCGCGCGGCGGTTTCACCACTGTCGTCTGCATGCCCAACACCAGCCCGGCGATCGACAACCCCGGCACGGTGGCGCTGATTCAGGACAGCGCCGAGCGCTCGGCCAAGGTCAACGTGCTTATCACCGGCACGATCACCAAGGGCATCGCCGGCGAGGAGTTGGCGCCGATCGGTTCGCTCAAGAATGCCGGCGTGGTCGCCATCACTGACGACGGGCAATGCGTGCAGGACAACGACCTGATGCGGCGCGCGTTGGAGTACACCACGATGTTCAACCTGCCGGTGATGGATCATTGTCAGGACTACTCGCTTGTCGGTGCGGGCGTGATGCACGAGGGCTACTGGAACAACACGCTTGGCCTGCTGGGTTGGCCCAGCGCGGGCGAGGAGATGATCGTCGCGCGCAACATTCTGCTTGCCGAAAAAACCGGCGCACACCTCCATTGCCAGCACATGACGACAGCCGGGAGCGTGCGGCTCATTCGCGAGGCCAAGTCGCGCGGTGTGCCGATCTCCGGCGAGGCCTGTCCGCATCATTTCACGCTGACGGACTCAGCGGTCGCCGGCAGCGATAAATTTTGGCCTGATGACGGCAAGGGCGTCTTTTGGGCGGGCGACGATGACAAGCCGGCCTGGCCGGAATACGACACGAACTTCAAGATGAACCCGCCGCTCCGCTCTGCCGCCGATCGAGAGGCGGTGATCGAGGGTGTTGCCGACGGCACGCTGGAAATCATCTCGAGTGACCACGCGCCGCACTGCGACTACGAAAAGGAGGTTGAGTTCGCCAACGCGCCGTTCGGCATCACCGGCCTTGAGAACGAACTGGCGGTGTCGCTGATGCAGCTTTATCACAGCGGCCGCATGCCGCTCAGCGACGTGATCGAGCGGTTAACCGTCGCGCCGGCGAA
>JASLKI010000264.1 GCA_030747575.1 Verrucomicrobiota bacterium
GAAATGGGCCAGACAGACAACACCATCGTCATCTTTTACTCCGACAACGGAGGGATGTCGGCAGGGAATTTCGGCAACCCTAATCGGGTCGTTCAGCAGAATCAGCTCGATCGGGCCTACGCGACCTCCAACCTGCCTCTCCGAGGGGCCAAGGGCTGGTTGTACGAGGGTGGCATTCGCGTACCCATGATCGTGAAGTGGCCCGGCAAGGGCAGGGCAGGGGTGATTTGCGAGGAGCCGGTCATTAGCCCGGACTTTTATCCAAGCATACTGGAAATGGCCGGTTTGCCCGCAAAGCTCGCTCAGCACAAGGACGGGAAGAGTTTCGCCCCTGCCCTGCAGGGCAAGTCGTTCGAGCGAGGCCCGATCTACTGGCATTTCCCCCATTACAGCAATCATGGCATGCAGAGTCCCGGCGGCGCGATCCGCGAGGGCGATTACAAGTTGCTGGAGTATTTCGAGAACGGCACTGTGCAGTTGTTCAACCTGAAAGCCGATCCGGGCGAGCAAGATGATCTCGCAAGCGCTCATCCGGAAAAGGCAGCAAAGTTGCTCGCAAAACTTCGTGAATGGCGAAAGGATATAGACGCAAAGATGCTGCGCCCCAAGAATAATTAACCATGAGAAAACGACTTCTGGCAATTACAGTGCTGGCGCTTGGCTTGACTGCCCAGGCGGATCAGCGGCCGAACATTTTGTTCATTTTTCTCGACGACTTCGGCTGGCGGGACACCGGCTACATGGGGTCGGACTTTTACGAGACTCCGAACATTGATCGCTTGGCCAAGGGCGGGATGGTTTTTACCGACGCCTATTCCTGCTCGGCCAACTGTGCGCCGGCCCGGGCCTGCTTGTTGTCGGGGCAATACACGCCGCGCCATGAGATTTTCAACGTCGGCACCAATCCCCGGGGTTTAGCCAAGCATCGTCGGTTGGAGCACATCGCCGGGACGAAGACGCTCCGGCCGGACATTGTCACGTGGGCGGAGTCGTTGCAGCAGGCCGGCTATCGCACAGGCATGTTTGGCAAGTGGCACCTCGGCACGACACCGGGGGAGCAGGGGTTCGACGTTGAGGTGGATCACACCAAGCTTCCCGGTTTTCGGGGTCACTTTGGTCCGAACGGGCAGTATCTAGCCGACGTACTTACGGAT
This sequence comes from Verrucomicrobiota bacterium, assembly GCA_030747575.1. Classification (GTDB taxonomy): domain Bacteria; phylum Verrucomicrobiota; class Verrucomicrobiia; order Limisphaerales; family UBA1096; genus UBA1096. Next base: position 1,155 of record JASLKI010000264.1, read on the forward strand.
AAAACCATCGAGTTCATCGAAGGCAGCAAAACGAAACCGTGGTGCGCGTACCTGGCGCATTACGCGGTGCATACGCCGATTCAGGCCAAGCGGGAAATCATCACCAAGTACGAGGCCAAGCGCCCGGGCAAGTTGCACCAGCACGCGACGATGGCGGCGATGATCCAGTCGGTGGACGAGGGAGTCGGCAAAATCATTGCCAAGCTCGATAAACTTGGGCAGCGCGACAACACGGTGATTTTCTTTTTCTCCGACAACGGCGGCTACGGGCCGGCGACGGACATGGCACCGCTCTGGGGTTACAAGGGCAACTACTACGAAGGGGGCATCCGGGTGCCGTTCTTCGTGAACTGGCCAGGCACGGTGAAGGCGGAGCAGTCCACCGCCGAGCCGATTATCGGAGTCGATATTTACCCGACGTTTCTCGACTTGGCCAAGGCCAAGCGGCCGGGCCAACCGCTGGACGGACGAAGCATCCTGCCGGTGATCAGAGGTGAGGCGAAGAGCGTTGGGCCGAGGCCGTTGTTTTGGCATTTCCCGGCGTACCTACAGGCGTACAAGGTGACCGGGGAGCAGCGTGACCCGCTGTTCCGTACGAGACCATGCAGCGCCGTGCGCCTGGGTGACTGGAAGCTGCACGAGTATTTCGAGGATGGCGCACTCGAGTTGTACAACCTGAAAGACGACATCGGTGAGCGGCGAAACTTGGCCAAGGCTAACCCGTCGAAAGTGAAGGAGCTGCACAATCTACTCGCCGCCTGGCGGAAAGAAATTGCCGCGCCGGTGCCGACGAAAGCGAATCCGGACTTTGATGCCGCCGCTGAGGCCAACGCGATCCGCAAGGCATTGGCCAAGCGGGGTTGAGTGATAGGTTGTGTTTAATTGCAACTACCGGCCCTCAGAGCGTTCGCGTTTGCCGTCGCGCGCTTTGCCGCTTGAGCGCCAGCGCTTGTTTGGGGCATGCGCTTCGGTGAACTTCAGGTCGAAGCTTGAGACGATTTCCGGGTAGCGCTTGGCTAGGTCGTTTTTCTCGGCGATGTCCTCCGACAAGTCGAAAAGCTCAATGGGGCCGGTGATCATCGGACGGCGGACGGCTTTCCATTTGCCGGCGCGCAGGGCCTGCTTGGAGCCTTGCTCATAGAATTCCCAATAGAGGTAGTCATGTTTTTTCTGTTGGTCATT
>JASLKI010000265.1 GCA_030747575.1 Verrucomicrobiota bacterium
TTTCTCCTCGTAATTGATCCCCAGCGGCACCACCCAAACCGGCTTGCCCTCGGCGAGTGCCACCGCCTGCTGCGCGATACGCGCTGCGCCGGTCTTAACCTGCTCGACATGCGTCAAGTCATGGCTTTTGCCCTCGGGGAAAATCCCCATCGGGAGCCCCTTGGCCAAGTTCTCCGCAGCCACGCTGAGCGACTCGACGTTGCGCCGCACCGACGACTTGTCGTCCGACGCACGGTACGCAGGAATCATCCCCACCGAGCGCAATAGCGCCCCCAGAACCCTACCCTCGAACAGGGGCGCCTTGGCCATGAACCGCACCGGGCGCTGGGTCGCAATGCCAATCAGCACCGGGTCAATCAGCGAATTGGGATGGTTCGCGATGTAAAGGGTGGCTCCCTGGGCTGGCAACCGCTCAGCGTTCGTCACGCGAATGGTCGGGTAATAAAAACGGATCACACGCCGAATCGCCTTGCGAAGCAGAGTCCCAAAAAATGTCGATTGATCCGCTCCCATTTGGTTGAAAGGCAAACTTACATTCCGGATCAGCGCATGGAAACTGAAAACTTCTTTCGCATTTTGCTGTGCCGCACCTCGCCAAACAGCACAGGGCCCTCGCCCACCACCTCGTAACCGTTGTGGCGATAGAACCCAACCGCCGCCTCGCGAGCATCCAGAACGATCACCGACATCCCCTGCCCCTTGGCCAGTCGCTCAAGTTCGTCCAGAACCGCTTGGCCGAGGCCCCTACCACGGAACGGCTCCTCCACCGCCATGTAGCGCACCTGGCCGACGCCGGTTTCGACAGCATGCAGGCGGCCCACGCAAACCAGCCGGTTGGCCTCGTCGTATCCAGCGACGTGCGTCGCGGCGGCATCGAGTTCGTCACGTTCACTGCCGAAGGGTTGCCCCCACGGCTTACGCAGCACACGCCAGCGCAAATCGTAATACGCCACAAACTCCAGCTCCGACTCCGGGGAACGAATCTCCACGTCCGGATGGTCGCTTGACCAAGCGCTTGGGCCAAATCAATTTTTGATGAGCAATCGGAGGCAAATCTTGCTGTGAATCCTGAGCCTATCCATTAACCTCGCGGCGTGAAAATCACCTCCGTCAGGACACGGCATGCGAACCGTTCCATTTGGGGACACCTAGCTGAAAGGGAAAAAACGCTTCCGCTAGTGACGCCATTGGATATTTATCCGCAATTTGGGGAGACTCGCGGGTCGTGGTTTTGGGACTCCGGGATGGCGGTGGTCGTGATTGAAACCGAAGAGGGCATCACTGGTTCGGGCTGGTGCGAGGACGGATGTAGCGCTATTTCGTTAATCATTGAAAACCACCTGAGTCGTCTTCTCATCGGGCAGGATGCCGGCGAAATCGAAGGACTGTGGGATCGATTGTTTCGCGCCACCCTGCCCTACGGGCGTAAGGGCGTGGCACTCCATGCGTTGAGCGCGATCGACTTAGCGCTGTGGGACCTGGCCGGAAAGACCGCTGGAAAACCGGTATATGAACTTCTCGGCGGACCGGTGAAACCGGACATTTCAGTGTATGCATCAGCGCTGCATCCTGTCGGCGCTGAGAAGGTGCAGGCCGAAGCCAAGGCCTACGTCGAGGAAGGCTATCAGGCGATGAAGATGCGCTTCCCATACGGTCCCGGCCACGGTATTGCCGGCATGCGTGCCAACGAGGAGCACGTCGCAAATGTCCGCGATGCCGTCGGTGATGACATTGAGATCATGGCCGACGCCTACATGGGCTGGGATTTTCTTTATGCGAAAAAGATGGTGAAGCGACTGGAACCGTATCGGCTGGCCTGGCTCGAGGAAGCGTTCCTGCCGGATGACCTGAACAGTTATGCCAAGCTCCGTCAGGAAACCTCGATCCCCATCTCCGGTGGGGAGCATGAATACACGCGGTTTGGATTCCAGCAAATTATCGAGAAACAGGCGATGGACATCATCCAACCGGATCTCAGGCGGTGCGGAGGCTTGTCCGAGGGACGACGGATCTGCTCGCTCGCCTTGGCCAACGGCATCACGGTCATTCCGCACGCCTACGGTCCAACGCACATCCACTTTGCCCTTGCCGAAACGGCCGTCCCAATGATTGAGTATTTCCCAATACCCAGCTGGGATGATCTGCCCGACGCCGAGGTGGAGCCGATCTTTCATGATGAACCTCAACCACAAAATGGGCGCGTTACCGCTTCCACCAAACCGGGCCTTGGCGTCACCGTAAACGAAAGGATTTTCGCCGATTAGCGCTTGGCAGGCGCCCGAAGAACCATGACGACCCTTGACTGGATTATCGTGCTGGCTCTCAACGGGCCGGTCATTCTGTTTGCCCTGCTAAAAAGCGGCGGCACCAAGACAAGCAAGGACTGGTTCCTGGCCGGCCGCACTCTGCCCTGGTGGATTGTCGGCCTCTCACTCTACGCCACACTGGTCGACTCCACTGATCTGGTGGTCGATTCCGGAGCCACATACGGCGGTGGCGTTAAATTTTACCTGATTAACTGGGTCGGCTGCGTTGCCGGTTGGCTGCTTCTGGCGCACCGAATCATCCTGCCGATGTACCGTTCCGGCATGTACACCAACGCCGAATACCTCGAGTCACGGTTTGGACTCTCTCCTCGAATCGTCAGCGTTCTGGTGCAGGTGCTTTACCGAACGGTGATACTCGGGATGATCAGCACCACAAACTTTTTGACGCTAAAAATTGTCTGCGGATGGGAAGATACCATGGCCTGGTCGGTTGTTGGAATCATCGCACTGCTAGCGACATTTTACACCATGGCTGGCGGACTCAAGATGGTGGCAATCACCGATTCAATTCAATCCGTTGTAATGATACTGGCGACCGTTGTCCTATTTTATACCGTATCGAACGAAGTCGGAGGATGGAGTGGTTTGCAGGAAAAACTTAACACGCACTCTCCGGAATTGGAGCAACAGATGATGCACACCGGCACAGATGTCATTAGCCGAACGGATGCATCAGCGCTTGGCCAAGGGGAACTTGCGAGAAAACTTTTGCTTGGTGGAACGCACAATGAAGAATCAAAACAAATCATCCACCGAAGCCCCGCTTGGCTGGCCTGCTTGAGCCTGATCATTGCTGGCTTGGCCTACTCCATCGTCAACCACACCCAGTCGATGCGACTACTCGGTGCACGCAGCGAACGACATCTTAAGACTTCTGTGGCCTTTTCAGGAATCATTCTAATCGGCGCCACATTCATGGCACAGAGCATTGGCCTGTTTGGGCGGGCACTCTTTCCAGACATCAGCGCGCTACCGGTTGACGAATTGATTCGAACCAAGGATGCCATATTCCCGGTGATCGTCCGGGATTTCACCACCGTAGGGTTAAAAGGCCTAATCGTCGCCGGTGTCATGGCGGCCGCCTTCTCCACTTACGACTCTATCGGGTCCACCCTGTCTGCATTATTAACGCGCGACGTGTACCGCCGACTGATCGCCAAAGACCGGGAGGATCATCACTATCTCTCCGTGGGGCGCTGGCTCACACCGCTTATTATTTTTGGATCTTTCATTTACATTCCGGCTTTGCTTTCAGGCGGCATGATTGATTTCTACTTGAAGATGGTGGGTAGCTTTGTGGTTCCGTTACTCGTCGTTTACCTGTTGGGCTCGTTTACTCGTGTTCATCGTGGATCAGCAGCGGCAGGCTTAGTTGCTGGAGTGGGATTCGGGCTCTATTCCTTCATCGCAAAAACTCTCACCGAGTCTCAGGGTGTGGTGTTGCTGCCTTCAGCCTTGATGGATAGCCACGTCACCGGGCCGTTGACTTTTGCTATCACCACCTTGGCCATGCTAACAACGACGATGATTCGGGGTCGGGAAACCAGTCCGCTCTTTTGGCAGGATCAGGCCGCGCTTGACCAAGCCGAATCGACCAGCTTCCTGCCCCTCACGCTTGGGCTCGCCGTGCTGGCACTTGGCCTGTTCCTTGGGTTCGTCATTTTCATTTAACCTACCACAAACCAATCATGAATCGCCGACAATTCATTGCCACTACCTCCGCCACCGTTGCCTCGGCCGGCTGCACATCGCTGAAGCAACACCCGGAGAAGCATACCCCCATCGTCGACACCCACCAACACTTGTGGAATCTTGACCGCTTCAAGCTCAATTGGCTTGACGAAGCCCCTGCATTGCTCAAGCGCAGCTTCCTCTTAAACGACTACCTTGCAGCGACCAAGGGATTAAACATCGCCAAGGCCATCTACCTCGAGGTCGATGTGATTCCCGAACAACAAAAAGACGAGGCCAACTTCGTTATAGAAATCTCGAAAAACCCCAAATACCCGACAGTAGCCGGAGTGATCTCCGGTCGCCCGGAAAACGAAGAATTCTCCGAATATATCACCCTGTACCGCGATAACCCACACATTAAGGGTATGCGCCGCCTTATGGAAACTACATCGGACGGCTTCTGCCTGCAGCAGCAGTTCATCGAGTCTGTACAACTGCTAGGCAATCTGGGGAAACATTTTGAGATCACCATTCAGCCCACCCAATTGAACGATGCGCTAGCACTGGTGAAGCGGTGCCCGGACACGCGGTTCGTCATCGACCACTGTGGCACGGCCGACCCCAAGGCATTCCTCCCCGAGGCTCAACGCGGCGGAGCCGCCCCGATGCATGAGGCCAAGCCGTGGGAGGAATCCATGTCCGAACTGGCCGATCAACCGAACACCGTTTGCAAAATCTCCGGCATCGTCGCCCACGCTCCCAAGAACTGGGTGGCGGAGCAACTGGCCCCGATCGTCAACCACTGCCTGAACCGGTTCGGATCGGAGCGAGTGATGTTCGGGGGCGATTGGCCGGTCTGCCTGATCGGAGCCCGGTACGACCAATGGGTGAATGGCCTAAAGAAAATCGTCTCTAATCGCCCAGCGCAGGAGCAACGAAAACTGTTTCACGACAATGCCATGCGTTTTTATCAATTGGCTTGAATGATCATTGGATTTGGCACAGGATGTGTTCCCCAGAGGAAGGGTGCCGGAGTGGTCGAACGGGGTGCTCTCGAAAAGCATTGAGCGAGCAATCGTTCCGGGGGTTCGAATCCCTCCCCTTCCGCCATACTTCTCTATTAATGGCTTACGACTTCAGTGGGTCAAAGTTACACTCGAAAGTTACACCAAATTCACGGAGGTGTTTCATTTGGCTTCGGCCTTCAATCCCTCACTCGTCTTTCATTTCGTGGTGCCTACCTCGCGGCTGCCATCCGGGCTTTGTACTGAGCTCTGGCCTGCTTGAGGATAGCGGCGTACTTCGGATCGGAAACGACGTTGGTGTACTGGTCTGGGTCCTTGATCATGTCGTAGAGCTCTTCGCCTTTGCCGGCGTAACTCATGTAATGCCATTGGGCCGAACGCAGTCCACCGCCGGCCCGGTTATGAATTGACAGGGCTGTGTCGCGCACCTTCGCATCCGGATTACGCAGAATCGGTGTCAGGCTTTTGCCATGTAAACCCTTGGGCATCGGCAGTCCCAGCAGGTCCGTCCAGGTTGGATAGAGATCCACAAGCTCGACAAATGACGATGTCCGTCCTGGCTTGATCTCCGGCGCGCTGACGATCAACGGTACGCGGACGACTTCCTCGTGCAGGTTGGCTTTCTGCCAGAATCCATGTTCGCCCAGATGATAGCCGTGGTCGGTGGTGAATATGATTGCTGTGGAACCGCGCAATCCAAGGCGGTCAAGTTCGTTGAGCACTCGTCCAAGCTGCTCATCCATGAAGGTCACCGAACCGTAATACGCCTGCCACATTCTGCGGCGGCTTTGCTCCATTTCATTGAGCCCCTTGCCATCGGGACCGCGCCCGGCAAGAGGAATATCATCCAGGTCGCCCTGGATCAGCGGCGGAATTTTCATCTTCTGCTGCGGGTACATGTTGAAGAACTTCTTCGGCTGAACCATCGGGAAGTGCGGCCTCACGAAGCCGACGCCGAGGAAGAATGGTTTACCCGCCTTCTTGCGTTCCCGCAGCAGCTCAACCGCCTTCGTCGCGACCATATAGTCTGCCTGATCGGAACCATCTTCCTTGTCGGTTTCGACAGTCGCCCACATGCGGTTTGGGCCCTTGGCGTCACGGCCCTCAATATTCCGGGTCACGATGTCCGAGTTCAGCAATCGATACAGCCCCGGTGAAAACGTCTCAGCGGTCTTCGTGTTGTAACGCTCCGTCCAGCATTCAGCGACATCCCTGCCGTTGCTGCCATCAAGCTGTGCATGGGGCACGGGCATATGGAAAATCTTACCCACGCGAGCCGTGTGCATTCCGTGCTTTTGAAGATGCTCGCCGATTGTTGGTGCGGTTGCCTTTGACTTGGGATAGATGCTCCGCAACATCGACGGGCGCGACGGTGAACAAGCCAGGCCTTGGCAGTAAGCGCGTTCAAAGACCACCCCCGACTTTGCAAGTCGGTCAATGTTGGGAGTCTTGCAGACGGTATTGCCGTAAGCCGGCAACGCACTGGCCTTTAGGTCGTCTGACATGATCAGAAGGATGTTTGTGACCCTTTCAGCCGGTTCTTTCCCCATGCTGGTCGCTGTGGTGGCGATCAACATTAGAGCACAGATTAATACTTTTGATTTACGGCTTCTGTTCATCGGAATTTGGTTTCTCGCTGTTAAGGACGGATTCGATTTTTGCCCGGTTAGTGGGCTTTAGGTCGGGTCGCTACAGGGCAGATTGTAGGCGAGTGTGGAGGGCCGGGTCAAGGCGGGTAGCACGACAGCGCTGGGGCGGCCTGAACAACAATAACGCCGGACAAAGCCAGAAGAACAGTGGGTATGTTTACTTTCGGTTTCACCTTAAGCAACTGGCCTGGAAATGTCTTGTAACTATGCCATGAAAACCGCAGCATCGACGCACCGGAAGGATATTATAATGCATACTAAATATATGAATCGTCGAAGCTTTGCCAAGTCCGCCGCGATCGCAACCAGTGCATTTGCGCTGCCGAGATTCTCGATTGCAGAGCCAGACAAAACAAAAAAAATAAATGTTGCCGTGGTTGGCGTGTCAGGCATGGGAGGATATGCGCTTGGTGAAGCTGCCAAAGAGAACCTTGTGGCAATGTGTGATGTCGATGATGCCCGGGCTGCCAATGCTTTTAAAAAGTTTCCGAACGTTCCGCGATTCAAGGATTTTCGGATCATGCTCGACAAACTCGGCAAGGACATTGACGCGGTTTCAATTTCGACACCCGACCACACCCACTTTGCAGCCGCCATGGCCGCCATGGAACGGGGAAAGCATGTGTTTGTTCAAAAACCACTGGCACACAATATCTGGCAGGTTCGCACCCTTCAAAAAGCCGCCCGCCATTACAAGGTTATCACCCAGATGGGCAACCAGGGGCATACATTCACAGGCATGCGCCGCATTAAGGAATGGGTGGATGCTGGAGTGGTCGGTGACGTGCGAGAAGTCATTACTTGGACCAATCGCCCTAACCCGCCATGGTTTGTCCCGCCTAGCTCGTTTCCACCAGTAACTGGACCCGCGCCGAGTACTCTTGACTGGGACTTGTGGCAGGGCCCTGTGGAAAGTCAGGATTACAGCGCGGATTATGTTCCGGTTAAATGGCGTGGTTGGTGGAAATACGGTTGTGGTGCCCTAGGGGACATCGGTTGTCACACTTTCGATGCGCCGTTCTGGGCGCTCGGCTTGGGTTCGCCAACGAAGATTGAAATCGAGCGTAAGGATCCTCCAGGGAAAGGCTTTATTCCGATGGGGTCGGTGGTGACCTATCACTTCGCAGCCCGGGAGGAAAAGCCACCGGTTACCCTCAAGTGGTATGAGAAGGGTTACGAAGTTCCGAAACCCACTCGATGGCAGAAAGACAAGGATCTCCCGAGTGGAGGCGGCATGTATATGGAGGGGACAAAGGAAACCCTTTATCATTCGGGTATGCGGCCCAACAGTCCCATGGTTACCCCGGGCGAACGCTTCATGGAAATGAAAAGTGAACTGGTGAAAATCCCCAAGTTACCCTCTGTTGGGAACGGGCCTATTGAGGAATGGTACCGCGCCATCAAGGGAGACGGGCCGATGCCCGGTTCTAATTTCGACTATGCTGTTCCGCTCACGGAAATGGTTCTTCTTGGAGCTCTTGCTCAGCGGACAGGAAAAAACATTGAATGGGACAGCAAAAAAATGAAAGTCAAAGGCCAGCCCGAGTTTGACGCACTCATCAAGGAACCAGCCCGTAAGGGATGGCAATACGGAGAAAATCTCGGGTAAAACTCTGCAGGATCAGAGCCTTCTAATAGGCAGTTAAACTGGATAAAACGAGAAAGATGGTGCGAGCATCTAGCACCACAGCTGCGATAGTTGTGAGTAGGAGGTGTTTCATATTCCAGCGGTGTTCAAGCGGTGCGCGCGTTTGTTTAGTCAATCAGTCTTGTTCTTTTTGAGCTTATTCTTCCGCTCATAGAAAAGACGCTCTGTCACTTTTTGATAGCCTTTGGATTCGTAAAGCTTTTGTGCTCCTGTGTTTGACACTGTCGTCTCAACCAAAATCGCTATGGCCTGAGATTCTTCACCAAATGCTTCGACCTCACTAATTAGCTTTGTCCCTATTCCCATTCCGCGAACAGACTCTAACACGAATAAATCATTTAATATCCAGATCCGTTTGGCTGAAACCGAAGAAAAGCTCGGATAGAGTTGGGCAAATCCAACACAGTGTTCATCCGAGGTATAAGCACAAAAGATAACAGACTCCAAATTATTTAAGCGATTCCCTAGAAACTCTTGCGCCAACGACAAATCACTACCCTGCTCGTAAAAAACTCTGTAGGCATCGAACAACTTAGCGATTTCCTCAATATCATCCGTAGTGGCCTGGCGTATCGTTACTTCCATCTTTCGTTCCTAGTCCGTTGAATAGCAGGCTTTAAGGTATGATCTTCATCTTATCCTCAAGACTTAACTTGAGAAAGGTGTTGTGAAATTCATCGAGCAGATCTTTTGATGAAGCCCCGAAATTTTTAACAAAAGATCCTTCAAATCCTTTCGCGTTAAGATCCCTGAAAAACTTAACCCTATAGGCTTCCTCACTCGTTTTATTAATTATAAATGCGATGAACCATGCACCAAGGTCATAAGCTATGACTCCTCTTTTTCCATACGGAATATCCTTTATACTTTCTCCCCCGAGAAGGTTTTTTAATGACTTTAGCTTATACTTCATCGTTTCCTTCAAATAGCCAGGCCTGACCCCCTCTTGATTGGAGTAGAGCAGTTGGGCCAAATATTCAGCACCACCTTCTGCCCACCAAGGGTTCTGCTGATTTCTACTTTTTCTTTCGGAGTCTTTTTTGCTGTGGATGTGGGCGTGTTGGTATACATGGAAGTATTCGTGCAGAACCACCGGCTTGTAATCTTCTTCTTGGGGTCCTGGAAACTTGGCTGACATGGTGATGATAAAGCCGGACCACTTCTCGTTTTCATTTCTCCGGATATTTAAACCGGCATTACCTCCTTTTGCATACGAAACAAAATTGTGATCTCTATTTAGACAGTGCTCAAGGCTGACGGTTAAATCTTTTTGCTTTCTTAACTCGCAATACCTTTTGTCCAATGCCGTTGCTGCTGCTTCGTTAGTGCCGACAATCCAAAACTCCAATGGTCCGTAATCCCCCCAAGCTTTCGATGCTATCTCGTACCATTGTGTAGTCAGATCTATTTGGGACCTAGGAACATCACTGGCGGCATAAAACTCAGCTTTTTGGGCCGTGATTTTACCCCAATTATCTCGATCAACTTCAATCTGTATTGCCCCACACCCCATCAGCACCACGGTTGCAATTGTTATGAGTAGGAGGTCTTTCATTTTCCTTCAGCTTTCAGTCCTTCACCCATCTTGGCTTCATCTTAAGGATGTGCTCCACAAAATAATCCATTTGCCTTCGGCGACCGTAGGGGGTACCTGCCGCCCCGTGCCCTGTTCCCGGAATAAGAAGGAAGTCAAAATCCTTGTTCGCCTTTATCAAAGCATCAACTACTTGCATAGTGCTTGCAGGATCGACATTCCGATCAAGTTCACCCACGATCAACAATAACTTACCCATTAGTTTGTGGGCATGAGTGACATTACTGTTTTCAGAGTATTCCGGGCCGATTGGCCAACCCATCCATGCTTCATTCCACCAGATTTTATCCATACGGTTGTCATG
>JASLKI010000266.1 GCA_030747575.1 Verrucomicrobiota bacterium
GCGCCGCTTGACCAAGCGATCGCCGAGTTGGCCAGTCCGCTGCTCGCCCGCCGCATGACTGCCACCGACTACCTCGCCGATGACGTTGGCCAGCACGCCGCCGCGCCGCTTGGCCAGGCGATGGCCCGGGCCGGTGCCAAGCCTGAGTTGAAGGCGCACGGCGCTTGGGTGCTCCACCGCCTTGGCCAACTGGACGAAGCCACCCAGTTGCGCTTGGCCAACGACAAGTCAGAGCTTGTCCGCGTCCACGCCCGGCGGATTGCCGCTGCGCAAAAAAACTGGACGCCAAAAACCACGGCGATGGTGCTGGCCGGCCTGCACGACAGCTCGCCGCAAGTCCGCCGCGCCGCCGCCGATGCTCTTTCACGGCAGTCGCACGCCGGTCACATCCGTCCGCTGCTGACCGCGCTTGGCCAGGCTCCCGCAACTGACGGGCATCTGCGCCACGCGCTGCGTATCGCGCTGCGCAACAACCTCCGCGCCGTCGACGATCCGGCCAGGTTTACCGATCTCAAAGATGATCCAAAAAATCTCCGCGAATTGATGAGCGTAGCACTCTCCGTGAACTCGCCGTTCGCCGCCTCGCTGCTCTTGGTCAATCTTAACGATGTTGGGATCGAGCGCGGGCAGTTGACAATTTACCTCCGCCACATCGCCCGCAACGCGCCGCCGGAGCGGTTGAACCGCCTGGCCGCCTTGGTGCAAAAACAGTTCCCCAGCAACCTCGATTTCCAGGCGGAACTGCTGCTCGCCATCAACGACGGCATCGTCCAGCGCGGGCTCACTCCCGAGCAGGGCGTGCTCGCTTGGGCGGAAAAACTTGCTGGCGAACTACTCGCCGCCACCGAGGCAGTCGGGACGCACTGGGTTGCCGAGCCGGCCAAGGGTGTGCCGCCATCGGACATCCCGTGGATCGTGCAAACGCGCAGCATCCCGGCCAGCATGCCCAAGTGGAAAAACCACCCGCACCCCGATCACCCAACCGCCATCCCGTGGATTCCGCAGGTGCGCGCCTCCAACGACGGTGTCACCGGTCTTCATTACATCACCAGCCTGCCGCCTGGTGGCGAGTCGCTCACCGGCGTGTTGCGTTCGGTGCCGTTTGCGATGCCGGCCGAGCTGACATTTTTCATCAACGGCCACCGCGGCTTCCCCAACGATCCCGCGCATGAGAAAAATTTTGTGCGACTCGTCGATGCCAAGACTGGCGGCGAACTGCATCGGGTGTATCCGCCGCGCAACGACACCGGTGTGCCGGTGCGCTGGCGACTCGACCGGCCACGCGAGGTGTTCGTCGAGGTCGTTGACGGCGACACAGGCGCGGCCTTCGCATGGCTTGGCGTGGCGCGGTTCAGCGTCAGTCTCGAGATGTTCCGGCACGCCGATTTCCTCAGCAGCGCTGCGCCCGGCGGCGAACGCCTGACCGGTGTGCTGCGCTCCCGAGAATTTGCCGTTCCGAGTCGGTTGCGTTTTCTGCTCGCCGGCCATGGAAGCCACCCCGGCAAGGAGCCAAACCAAAAAAAATACGTTCAACTCGTCGACGCCGTGACTGGGCGCATCCTGAAAAAAGCCGGGTGCTCCAGCGGCGAGACTGCGCAGGAAATCGTGTGGGACTTGTCGGCGTTTGCAGGTCGTCGCGCGCGTTTCGAGATCGTCGATCGCGACACGAGGGGCGGATTCGCCTGGGTGGCGGCGGGTGGATTCGAGCCGGACATCGCCCCGCTGCCCACGATGGCGCCGCGCTACTTGGCCAAGCGCCAGCTCGCTGCCGCGCAGATTACCCGCGACCTGAAATTGACGACGGTGCTCGATGCCGCCACGGGCTTGGCCACCGATCCGATTGCCGCCACTGCGGCGCGAGAGGTGGCGGTTTCAGCTATTCTGGGTAACGGCAATGCGGACCAGCAAGCCAGCGTCGCATCGATCCTCGAGGACGGCGGCCAGCCAAGGTCACTGCGTCTGGCTGTGGCCAATGGCGGGGCACATTTACCGGTCGTTCGCTCTCGCTTGGCCAAGGCGCTTGGCCAAGCGCCGGCCGATCTGCAACTGCAGTTTGCCCTTGCGCTGGCCAGGAACCGCCTCGGGGCCAAGGCGCTGCTTGGAATAGTGAAAAGCGGGCAGGCACCGGCTGGGTTGCTGCTGGATCCGCAGATAAAAAGCAGTTTTCCGAAGGCTGCTGCCCAGCGTGTGGCGGCGCTCACCGCCGCCTTGCCCAAGCCGACCGCCGACCGCGAACGACTCATCGCCGAGCGCGTGGCGGCGTTTCGCGAGACGGGCGGTGACGCAGCAAGTGGCCGGCCGGTCTTCGCCACCTACTGCGCGGCCTGCCACCAAAAGGGAGGGGAAGGCGGAAACATCGGTCCGCAACTCGACGGCGCCGGCAACAGGGGCGTCGAGCGGTTGGTGGAGGACATTCTCGACCCGAACCGCAACGTCGATGTGGCGTTTCGCTACTCGATCGTGAAACTCAAAAAAGGGCAGACGGTGCTCGGACTGAAGCGGCGCGAGGTCGGCGAATCGATCGTCTTCGCCGACTTGGCCGGCGCGGAGAGCAGCATCGCGAAGGCCGACATCGCGTCGCAGAAACAGACATCACGCTCCCTCATGCCCGAGGCCCTCGGTCAAGCGATCCCTCCCGCTGACTTCAGCCACCTGCTGGAGTTTTTATTCTCGAAATAACCCGCGATTTTGTTTCGGGGGCGGTTTAGAAAACGAGGCCGGTGATTTGGGTGTAGGCCTCGATGTATTTCTCGCTGGTTTTTTGGACGATGTCGTTCGGCAGATCGGGGCCGGGCGGGTTTTTGTCCCAGTCGAGGGTCTCGAGGTAGTCGCGGACGAATTGCTTGTCGAAGCTGGGCTGGCTTTTGCCGGGGGCGTAGAGGTCGGCCGGCCAGAAGCGGGAGGAGTCGGGCGTGAGCACCTCGTCGATCAGGATGAGTTCGCCGTCGAATAAGCCGAACTCGAACTTGGTGTCGGCGATGATGATGCCCTTTTTGGCGGCGTGATCCCGGCCGCGTTGGTACAGCTCGATGCTCAGTTCGCGGGCCTGTTCGACGATGTCTCTGCCGACGATTTCGACGGCTTGTTCGAAACTGATGTTCTCGTCGTGTCCCTCCTCAGCCTTGGTGGCCGGGGTGAAGATCGGCTCGGGCAGTTGCGAGGAATTCTTGAGGCCGTCCGGCAGCGCGATGCCGCAGACGGTTCCCTGTTTTTGGTATTCCTTCCAGCCGGAGCCGGCGAGGTAGCCGCGGACGACGCATTCGATGGCGAGCGGCTGGGCTTTTTTCACGACCATTGCGCGGCGGCCGATTTGCTCGGCGTAGTCGCGGACGGCCTCGGGCAGCGGCTCGTCGGCCCCGGCGAGAAGATGGTTCGGGACGACGTCGCTGAATTGGGCAAACCAAAAGTGCGAGAACATCGTCAGCACTTCGCCCTTGAGCGGGATGCCGTTGGGCATCACGACGTCGTAGGCGCTGATGCGGTCGCTGGCGACCATCAGGAGGCGGTCGCCGAGATCGAACATTTCGCGGACTTTGCCGCTGCGAACCTTGGAGACGCCGGGGAGATCGAGTTGTAGCAGAGTATTGCCTGTCATGGGCGCGGATGATGCGGGTAACCGGCTGATTTTCAAGCCGATGTTATTCACAGCCAAGCGGTGTCAGGCCTGGGCGGCGACGGGTGAGGATTCCGGCTCGAAGGCGACGCGTTGGGCATCACCCCAAAGGCTCTCGAGGTCGTAGTGTTTTCGGAATTCGTCGTTCATCACGTGGACGAGGACATCGAAAAAATCGAGCACGACCCAAGGGGTCGCCCGCGCGCCCTCGGTGGAGAAGGGTCGGACGTTGTGTTTC
The DNA here is from genome assembly GCA_030747575.1 of Verrucomicrobiota bacterium. Taxonomy (GTDB): domain Bacteria; phylum Verrucomicrobiota; class Verrucomicrobiia; order Limisphaerales; family UBA1096; genus UBA1096. Next base: position 3,852 of record JASLKI010000266.1, read on the forward strand.
TCCTTCAAACTCTCGGTGATCTCATCGACAATCGCACGCAAGTGCGGCTCGTTGGCACCGGTGACGATGACAAAGTAGTCGGCCACAGAGGAGAGCTCCCGGAGATTCAGCAGGGTGATGTTCTCGGCTTTCTTGTTGTCGGCAAGCCGGGCGCATGTGAGAGCGAGCTCTTTGGATTCCATAAACGTGGGGTGGCGGAACCAAGCGCTTGGCCAAGGGCCGCCACGTCTTCGGAGGCTAACGCACGGCCTGTTTTTGTAAACCGCAAATTGGTCAAGCGGCAATTCCGCCGGGCATCTCTGGCTTAATTGCCCTCGGCTTTCAATTCTTGACCCGTTTTGCCGCCGTGTTTGCGGAGGAGGTCGGCGATGTTGTCATTGAGTGTGACATCCAGAGGTGTGTTGCCAAATTTGTCCCTAATGTTGACACTGGCTCCGTTGCTCAGAAGTAATGACACGGTTTCTTTTTGATCATTGTGTGCAGCACGATACAAGGCAGTCAGCCCTCCCTTGTCTGTTACATCGACATCCATTCCATCCGCCAGCAGTCGTTTGATTAGTTTGGTGTTACCACGCGTTGCCGCGTCCCAATTTTTCCCTGTTGCCGCTTTCCATTCAGCCGGCTTGTTTTT
>JASLKI010000267.1 GCA_030747575.1 Verrucomicrobiota bacterium
GCACGAGGCGTTCCTCAACGGCAAACGCCTCGGTGGCGCGGGCAGCTTTCCGCCAGGGGCCAAGCCAAGCGACGGAAAGCCCAAGCGCTACAAGGTGCCGCCCGGCGGCTTGGCCAAGGGCAAGTGGAACGAACTCGCCATTAAGGTTTTCAACCCCGCAGGACTCGGCCAATTCCGGGGCAACGGCCCATCGATACAGGGCTACTTTCTCGAGTGCCTGTTCAGCGGCGAGTGGGAATATCGACAAGGCACAGAGTTGCCATCGCTTGGCCAAGCGCTCGAGGCCAAGCCGCCCCGTGCCGCCTACGACCAATTTCACGAGGCCAGTCGCGTGCTTTTCGAGGCGCAGACTCTGGTGCACGGTGAGCGGCTCAGCCCAAGCGAGAGCCTTGCGCAATTCGAGTTGGCCGACGGCTTGGCCATCGAGACCGTGTTGCACGAGCCGTTGGTGGAGCAGCCGACGCATGTCAGTTTCGATGCGCGTGGGCGGCTGTGGGTTTCGCATTACGTGCAGTACCCGTACCCGGCCGGGCTGCGGCAAATCAGTCGCGACAAGTATTACCGAGCCAAGTACGACCGCCAGCCCAGGCCGCCGCCGCATCACACGCCAGGCCGCAGTCGTGTCACCGTGCATGAGGACACCGACGGCGATGGTGCTTACGACACGCACAAGGTTTTCGCCGATAAACTCGGCTTGGCCAACGCGGCGCTGCCCGGCCGCGACGGGGTCTGGGTGATGCACACGCCGCACCTGCTGTTTTATCCCGACCGCAATGCCGATGACATCCCGGACGGCGACCCGGTGGTGCATCTGGCCGGCTTCGGTTTTGAGGACACGCACTCGGTGGCCAACGGCATCACTTGGGGGCCGGACGGCTGGCTGTACGGCGCGCAGGGCAGCACGGTGAGTTGCCGTGTCACCCGGCCCGGCATCGATCCGGCGAGCGCGCCGGGGGTTCATTTCGAGGGCTGCATGGTTTGGCGTTATCACCCCAAGTCGCGCGAGTTCGAGATTTTCGCCGAGGGCGGCGGCAACGTATTCGGGCTGGAGTTCGACGCCGATGGCCGCTTGTTCTCCGGTCACAACGGCGGCGGCACGCGTGGCTTTCACTACGTGCAAGGCGGGCTTTACCTCAAGCAGGGCAAAAGCCCGGGCAAGTTCGGGCCGCCGGACAATCCGTTCGCGTTCGGCGAACTGCCGATGATGCCTGGCGGCAGCATCCCGCGCTTCTCCCACAACGTCATCGCCGTCAACGGCTCCGCTATGCCGGACACATGGCAGGGCAGACTGCTCGGTGCAGACCCTCTGCATCGTCACTTGGTGCTGAGCGAACGCAGTGTGCGCGGGGCGTCATTCACCACGCGCGACATCGGCTTTCCGGTGAAGAATTCCGACGTCGCCTTCCGGCCGGTTTACATGGCCAACGCCCCTGACGGCTCGCTACTCATCGCCGATTTTTATGAGCGCTACATCGCGCACGGCCAGCATTACCAAAGCCAGATCGACCCAACCTCCGGTCGCGTTTACCGGCTCCGAGCAAAGATAAAACCGCTTATCGCCGACACCAATCTCAGCGCAAAAACCAACGGGCAACTCATTGGGCTTTTGGCGCACCCGAACAAGTGGCACCGGCAAACTGCCGTGCGCCTGCTGGGCCAACGCGCCACCGCCGTGACAAATGCCAAGCTGCGAAAACAGATCAAGGCTGAAACCGGCCTGGCCGCCTTGCACGGGCTGTGGGCGCTGCACAAAGCCGGTGGACTCGACGATATTTTCGCCACCAAGTTGCTCGGGCATCCGTACCCGCACGTCCGTTCCTGGGCTGTGCGGCTTCGCGGCGATCAACACGAACTGTCAACCGGTCTTTTCAGTGCCGTCCGCCGCTTGGCCAGGCGCGAGGGGCATTCCGAGGTGCGATCGCAGATCGCCGGCACGGCGATGCGGCTCCCGCGCGACCAGGCGCTTGGCCTGGTGACCGGGCTACTCAGCGGCACCGACGACATCGACGATCCGTTTATCCCGCTGCAATGTTGGTGGGTGCTCGAGCGGCACTGCGAAAACGACCGAGGCGCGGTGCTTGAGCTGTTCCGCGATGGATCGGTTTTTCGGCAACCGATGGTCGAGCGGCACATCCTCGAGCGACTCATGCGCCGTTTGGCGGCCCGGGGCAGGCAGGATGATTTCATCGGCTGCGCCGAGTTGCTGAAGAACGCGCCGACCCAGCTGCATCGCGACAAGTTGATGGCCGGTTTCACCCAGGCGCTCGAGGGCCAGGCGCTGCCGCGGTTGCCGGACGAATTGATCGAGCAATTGCGGCAGCTTGACAACCCGCCGCTGGTGTTGCGTGTCCGGCTAGGTGACTCCGCCGCGCTTGGCCAGGCGCTGTCCGTCATCGCCAACGCCACCCAGCCGGCCAAGGATCGGATCGAACTCATCCGCGCCACGAGTGATGCCGGGGCCGACGGTTTAAAGCCATCGCTCTTGATTCTTGTGCAGACGGAACCCAATGCCGATGTGGTTGTGGCTGCGTTGTTGGCGCTGCAACGATTCGTTGATGATTCGCTTGGCCAGGCGGTTGTCGGGCGGTACCCAGAATTTCCCGCTGCGGCCAGACCGGCGGCGATTTCATTCCTGGCCAGTCGCCCCGAGTGGAGTCGCCGGTTGTTGGCTGCTGTCAAGTCGGGCAGCTTGGCCAAGCGCGACATCGCGGCGTCAACGGTGGAACTGTTGTTGGCTCATGGCAGCAGCGTCGCCGCCCAAGCGAGAAATCTTTGGCCACGCGCAGGCGAAGCCAAGCCGACCACCCAGGCAGCGGAGATCGCCCGGGTGCGTTCGGTGGTGGAGGTGCGGCCCGGCAGTCCGTATCGCGGACGCCAGTTGTACATGCAGCGCTGCGCGGCCTGTCACAAGTTGTTCCACAAAGGGGGGCAGATTGGCCCGAACCTCACCCATTATCAGCGGAACGATCTCGACACGCTTCTGCCGAGCATCCTCGATCCGAGTCGAGAAATCCGTCAAGGATTCGAGCAAATGCACGTGCAAACCCGTGACGGTCGGCTGCTCAGCGGTTTCCTAACCGATCGCACCGACAAGCTGCTGATCCTGCGCGGCATCGACGGCAGCGACGCGGTGGTTGAGCAGTCCCAAGTGGAGTCGACGTATGTGAGTCCTCGAAGCCTAATGCCGGAGGGGTTGCTTGCCGACTTGACTGACCAGCAGCTCAGCGACTTCTTCGCCTACCTCCGAATCGCCCAACCAATCCAGAATTAGAGTGTGCATTGCACCTCAAGATTGCCAAGTGCTTGGCCTTGGCTGCATAGTGGGCGACGGATGAGTAAACAGTTTTACCTCACCACGGCCATCGATTACGTCAACGGGGAACCTCACCTCGGGCACGCCTACGAAAAGGTCATCACGGACATCATTGCCCGGGCGCATTGCTGTCTGGGGGAGGAGGTATTTTACCTGACCGGTCTCGATGAGCACGGCCAAAAGGTGCAGACCGCCGCCGCTGCCGCTGGCAAGGATCCGCAGCCGTACTGCGATGAGTTTGCGGAGATTTGGGAGGCGTTTGCTGGCCGGCTGAACCTGACGCATGCCGACTTTGTCCGTACGTCGTCGGAGCGGCACAAGGTGTTTGTGCGTGCGGTGCTGCAAAAGCTTTACGACGCCGGACATTTTTATCAGGCGGAGTATCGCGGGTTTTACTCGGCGCGGCAGGAGACGTTTTTGACGGAGAAAGACCGGCGCGAGGACGGCACGTTCGATCCTCTTTACGGTGAGGTCGCCGAGTTGGTGGAGCACAATTACTACTTCAAGCTCGGCGAACATCAGCAGTGGCTGATCGACCACATCGAGGCCAACCCCGATTTCGTCCAGCCGGCGACACGTCGCAACGAGGTGCTTGGCTTCCTGAAAAACAACACGCTCGAGGATCTGTGTATCACGCGGCCCAAGGCACGGCTCGAGTGGGGCATCCCGCTGCCGTTCGACGAGGAATACGTGACGTACGTTTGGTTCGACGCGCTGAGCAACTACGCCAGCATTCCGGCGGCGCTCGGCGACGACGCGGCCGCTGGCCCGGTCGGCCTCGAGACAAAGCCCGACGCTCCATCGCTTTGGCCGGCGGACATTCATGTCATCGGCAAGGACATTCTCAAGTTCCACGCCGTCTATTGGCCGATCATGCTCAAGGCGATGGGACTTCCGCTGCCTGGGCAAGTGCTCGTGCACGGTTGGTGGCAGAAGGACGGCCAAAAAATGAGCAAGACCACCGGCAACGTGGTGGATCCCATCGCGGTGATCGACGAGTGGGGTGTCGATGCGTTCCGCTACTACGTCGTGCGTGAGCTGGACATCGGCCCGGACGGCAACTGGACCGATGAAAGTTTTCAGGCCCGCTACTCCGCCGAGTTGGCCAACGGCTTGGGCAACCTCGTCAACCGCTCGCTCTCGATGCTCAACCGATACCGAGGCGGCACACTTGAGGCGACGTCCGACGAATTGGCCGCCGACGCCGAAAAATGGATCGCCGAGGCGCGCAAAAACTACGAGTCGCACCACTTGCAGGCGGCGCTCGTGAGCATCTGGGGATTGGTCGATCGCGCCAACCAATACGTCGAGCAGACGGCGCCGTTCAAGCTGGCCAAGCTGGATGACCAAGCCGATCGGCTCAACGAGGTGCTGTATAACCTGGCCGAGACGTGCCGCATCTTGGCCGTTCTACTTTGGCCGGTCGTCCCGGAGACGGCCGGGAAAATCTTCGGGCAACTTGGTATCGACGACTCGCCGGCAAACTTCAGCTTGGCCAAGTGGGGCGGCTTGGCCAAGGGCCACACCTGCAATAAGGCAACGCCGCTCTTCCCGCGCAAAGATCTCGAGAAAAAGTAGCGCCGGGCCAAGCGAGTTCC
>JASLKI010000268.1 GCA_030747575.1 Verrucomicrobiota bacterium
CTGTTCGTTAACAACGGAGCCCAACTCGTCGACGCGACGAAACAGGCCGGGCTCGCCGACCGGCTTGGCTGGTGGAACTCGATCACCCAAGCCGACCTCGACCACGACGGCGACATGGACTACATCGCCATGAACGTCGGCCTCAACACCAAGTACGGCACGCCGTCGGCCAAAAAACCGTCAGAGCTCTATTACGGCGACATGGAGGGCAACGGCCGCAAGAGACTCATCGAGGCCAAGCGGGACAAGAAAGGCGGCCTCGTGCCGGTCCGCGGCAAGAGCTGCAGCACGCACTGCATGCCGATGCTCGGCACAAAGTTTCCCACCTACCGCGCCTTCGCGGCCTCCGTTCTCCCGGAAATTTACACAGAGCAACGCCTCTCCGACGCCGAGCAGTTCAAGGCGACCACATTCGAGTCCGGCGCACTCATCAACGACGGGAAAGGGAATTTTACATTTCAGCCCCTACCCCGCTTTGCGCAGGCCGCGCCCGGCTACGGCGTCGTCGCCACGGACATCGACGGCGACGGACTCGTCGAGGTTGTCGCCGTGCAAAACATGTTCACCCGCGAGCCGGAGACCGGACTGTGGCGGGGCGGCATCGGAGTGATCCTCGAGTACGGGGCCGATGGCGCGTTCCGCGTCGAGCCGGCCGCCGAGACCGGCTTCATCGTGGACGGCGACGCCAAAGGACTGACCCTCTGCGACCTCGACGGCGACAACCGGCCCGACTTCGTCGTCTGCCAGAACAACGACAAATTGCTCGCATGGAAAAACTGGGGCGACAGCCAACCGCTATTCTCCGTGCACTTGCACGGCTCACCCGGCAACCCGGACGGCATCGGCGCACGGATTATCGCACATTACACCGACGGCACGATTCACGCCGCGGAGATGACGGCCGGCAACGGTTATCTTTCCCAATCCCAGCCGATCGTTTATTTCAGCGCCGCCGGCACGCCGATCAGGGAACTGGAAATCCGCTGGCCGGACGGGGAAACCACCAAGGCCACCCCCGACACAAAATCCTCCTCCATCGAAATTTCAAAACGACTGTTGTCAAAGACTGCTCGGTGACCTTAAAACCAGCCAAAAAAACCACTGAACGCACAGCCTGGGCGAGGACGGCGAAGACTCTACTTAAAAGGCCTAACGCAGCACTCTCACGTCGCCTTGCCTCACCGTTACACCATCACGATCCATTTTTTCCAGTAGTGGGATCATAATTCGTCGCGTGGTATCTGTCGCCGTTCTCAACTCGCTCGCAGTCGCCTGTCCATGTTTGCGCAAGTGCTGCTTGACCAACAATCGACATCGATAGAATTGAGCCGCCCCGAGCACCAAATCGGGGCTCACATCAATGGCTTCACCGGCATCTATGAGAAACTGAAGCGCCTGCCGCCCGGTTGAATTTTCAGTGATATATTTGCGCGCCGGTGGATCGGGCATTTGCATTGTCCGGCGAAGTTTTTCCCCCACATCCCTCAAATGCGCCGGAAGAGCCGGCTTGTGACTGTTGCTAGCAATATGGTTTTGCCTACGAATAAACCCATTGCGGCAAAGATCCGCAATCAGTTCAGAAAAAACATCATGCCCGGGAAAACCCTGCGCCATCACTGGATGCAATTGATCCAAGGAGAGTCCTGGCAATTCGGGGCGGCGGGCATGCTCGGCTTCCACGCGTTGTGACATTGCGGCAATCGTCGATTGCCAGCGGCTTTTGTCAGCGATCCAATCACCCGCCTGGAGAGCCTTGCGTGAGTTCAATAACCCCGTTACAGCCTTGTCGATTTCTGCAGGCGAAAAGAAGGAGGGGCGTAAAAGGGTGTCGCGTTCAGCAATGCCATCGCGTGTCAGTTGTGTCTCGACCCACGTTTGCGGATCCTTAGGGGCCGCGATCCGCGCCTCAAGCAGTTGCACTCTGGCAGGGGCGCGCATTTTCTTCCTATCCCCATCCACATCAAGCACAAGCCCCCCCGCGAGTGTGGCTGTTTCCTGCCAATTACGAATGACGACGCGATCCCCAAGCCAAATGCAGATCGGCTGTTCAAGGCGCAGTTGAGCCAGCCGGTTTTGTCCCTGCTCAATGACCCCGCCGTCCGCCAAAACCAGTCTCGCCGGCCCATGGCCTGTGCCATGATGCACACGCACACGCGTGTTATTGCGTAATGGCGAAGCATCAGAGGGTAGTCGTGGCGAACGCTCAAGGCAGACATCCAGTGTCGCAGTAGTTTGAGCCAACTCAGGCAAGGTGATTGTAGCACCGCGCGGCACGGCATCACGCGACAGGCCAGCAAGGTTGATCGCCATGCGCGTCCCGGGCTGGGCCACTTCCTGCTCACGGTTGTGAGATTGCAAACCGCGAACACGTGTTTCACGGCCTGGGGGATGAGTGAGGACAGTTTGCCCCTTTTGTAGTGTGCCGCCAGTGAGTGTGCCGGTGGCCACCGTACCTATGCCTTGCACCGTGAAGATGCGATCCACTGCGAGACGGGGTTGATTGTGATTTTCATGAGGCGGTATTTGATCAACTACAGTGGTCAGGGCTGTCTTCAAATCATCCAATCCCGCTCCGGTCTTCGTGGAGACAGGGATTATGTCGGCCCCGAAAAATGGACTGTTGCGAAGTTGATCGCTTATTTCTCTCACCCGTACGGTGGTGTCCTGAACAAGGTCAGCCTTGGTAAGAGCCACCACGCCGCGCGTCACACCCAAGTAGCTAAGGATTTGCAAATGTTCCTCCGTCTGGGGCATCCAGCCGTCATCGGCAGCCACCACGAGCAGGGCGAGATCCACCGCACCCACACCTGCCACCATGTTTTTTACAAAATTCTGGTGTCCCGGCACATCCACGATCCCAAGGTTGCCGTCAGGTAACTCCAGATGAGCGAAACCAAGATCAATAGTCATGCCGCGCGCTTTTTCCTCCGGCAACCGATCCGGATCGATGCCGGAAAGCGTCTTAACCAGAGAACTCTTGCCGTGATCTATGTGGCCGGCGGTGGCGAGAATGGCGTGCCGCTGCATCATTTTTCGTACACCAATAAACGTCTGAATTCAGCAGCGGCCGCTGCGAGGGATGTGACAGTGATAGCGATATATTTTCATTTTGAGATGAAGGATTGCCTGATGGCATTCATGAGCGGTTTTTCCTGATCAGGAAGAATGGTTCGCAAATCGAGACGAAAACGACAGCCGCTGATGACACCAATCACTGGAGGAGTGGCGCGCCGCAACCGCGCGGCGAAATCGTTAAGCCGGATATCGGCCGGCACAATGTCCAGCGTCACAGTAGGAAGTGGCACTTGAGGCAGGGCTCCCCCACCAACTTGGGAGTGGCCCGGGGTCACGCAGATTTTAGCAGGCATTCCCTTCAGCGCTTTGGCCACTTTTAGCGTGCGTCGTTGAATTGAGGCAAGATCAGCCGTCAGCATCCGTTGCACCGGCAGCGTGCTGGCCTGATTGTGAAGATATCGCTCGGCGGTTGATTGCAGCGCACTCAATACCAGTTTGTCGCAGCGCAGCGCTCGAAAGAAGGGGTGCTTTTTCAACGCCTGCACATGGCGTGCTTTACCAGCAATGATGCCTGACTGAGGTCCGCCCATCAACTTGTCGCCACTGAAGCACACAATATCCGCGCCCTCCTTGAGAACTTCGCTCGGCATCGGTTCATGATGCCCTTCGGCCCAGTCCCCGGCAGGAAGCAACACGCCACTGCCAAGGTCCTCCACAAACGGCACGCGTTTTTTTTTGGCAAGCGCTGCCAGTTCACGACGTTCAGGCGCAGCCACAAAACCCGACATGAAAAAATTGCTGCGGTGCACTTTCAAAAGCAGGCCAGTCTGTGGACCGATGGCCCTGGCATAGTCATCCAATGTGGTTTGGTTGGTGGCACCGATCTCGCGCAGGTTCGCACCGCTCGATTCGAGAATTTCCGAAAGACGAAAACCTCCACCGATTTGCACCAGCTCGCCTCGCGAAACTATGACCTCTGTTTTCTTCGCCGTGAAATGGCGCAGGTTGAGCACCAGCGCGGCAGCACAGTTGTTGACAACCGTTGCAGCCTCAGCGCCACATAACTCGGCAAGGCACCGCTCCAAGTAGGCGGCGCGCGCCCCCCGGCGGCCAGTCACCAGGTCCATCTCAAGATTGACAAACCCTGTGGCTGCCAAAGGATTCATGGGCGAACGGCCCAGGTTGGTATGCACGACCACTCCGGTGCCGTTGATCACCGGCTGCAGGCGGGATAATGCCAAGTCGTCGAGACGCTGCCGGATGGTTGCAGTGATTTTGTCGCGGCCGGGAATGGACCCGGCCTTGCGCAGCGACCGCAGCTCGACACGGATGGCAGCAACGACAAGGGGGCGAGGCAACGGACAATCCGCCACGGCTTCAAGCAGCGTGTCGACGCCGGGGATGGCCCGCAGGTTGTTACTCTGCCTGGCCATTAGTTCACGGTGATGAGCGGGTCGGTGGCCTCGGTGATTTGACCGAAGGATTGAAGGTTAAGTTCGGCGCTCACTTCCTCGAAGGCGGTGAGCCCATCGGGGGCCACGGCGACGAGCAAACCACCGCTGGTTTGAGGGTCACAAAGCAGAGCTTTTTGGCGCTTGGTAAGGGGACCAATTTTTGAGCCGTAACTGTCGAAGTTGCGATCGGTGCCTCCGGAAGTGCAACCCTCATCAATATACCGGTCGATATTCTCCAGGCGCGGCACACGCCCGCTGTCCAGGGTGGCACTGACGCCGCTGCCCTCGCACATCTCGGTGAGGTGCCCCAACAGGCCGAAGCCGGACACATCAGTCATCGCCCTCACCCCGGACTGGCTACCCAATAATGCGCCCAGGCTGTTGAGCTTAATCATTTGTTCAACGGCTCGCTCGAAATCGGCTTGATCGGCAAGGCCACGCTTTTGCGCAGTGGCAATGAGACCAACACCGAGGGGTTTTGTCAGGAACAGTTTACACCCAGGGACAGCGCGATCGTTGCGTTTTAAATTCTCCATCGCAACCTGACCGGTAACAGCGAGTCCAAAGATTGGCTCGGGCGAGTCGATGCTGTGACCACCCGCAAGGGAAATGCCCGCGCAGGCACAGGCTGCACGGCCGCCTTCTAGCACGCGACCAGCAACCTCAGGCGTCAGTTTGTCCAGGGGCCAACCAAACACAGCGATGGCCATCAGCGGTTCACCGCCCATAGCATAAACGTCACTGATTGCGTTAACAGAGGCGATCTGGCCGAAGTCGAACGGGTCATCGACAATGGGCATGAAAAAATCGGTCGTGCTGACGATGGCCTGCCCGTTGCCGAGGTCGAACACGGCGGCATCATCCCTGGAGTCATTGCCCACCAGCAGGCGGTCGCTGTGCGCCGCCGTGCCGGCGAAGGACAGGATTTCCTCAAGCATTCTGGGCGCTATCTTACACCCACACCCAGCACTCCGGCAGTATTGCGTGAGCCGAACCGAATCATCCATGCAACGAAGGGAAATTGGCGGAGAGGGTAGGAATCGAACCTACCTCGGCCCGTTCACGAACCGACAACGGTTTTGAAGACCGCGGCGAGCACCAGCCACGCTTCACTCTCCTTGTGTTAGTTTTGTTTAATAATATCAACGTAAAAGCCCTATGCTAAATACTTGTTTCAAAACCCATAAAGATAATTTTTGTGCTTTTGTGGACGATTGTGGACGAGTTCGGGGTGAATTGTCCTTTGAAGAAAAGGTGTTTGTTCACGCCGAACTGACGCCCATGGCAAAACCTAAAAAGCCAAGTGTCTCTACCTCGAAAGTCGGGCTGGTTAAGGCTCAAATCAAAACCGCCGTTGACAGTCACACTGGTAAGACGCGCACAAAGTACGGGATATACTGCACAAAGGCAAGCCGTACTGTTGTCTACCTACTGTTTGTCGGTGTAGAGCGTAAGGCGAGAACGAGTGGCGGCGGCGGCGGGTTTATTGGATTGTTCCCATATTGGAAGTGCCAGTTGGGCAGCGGCGGCGGCAGCCTCAAAGTTCTTGTTCGCAGCGTGGGCAATGGAGAGAGTGTCAAGGAATTCGGCGTTTTTGTTTTGAGTGATCATGCAAAGGCGCCGAGCCAATGCAAGAGCTTCGACCGGACTTCGGAGCGCTGCATTCGTCGTGGTGGTCAGGAGCAGGGAAAGTTGATTGGCAGCATCAAGTTGTTTGGTGTCGTTACGGAGGGCATCCTGATAGTTGGCGATGGCTTCGGAAATTAGACCTTCGTTGCGGAGGGTGTTGGCGTATCGGTAATGGGCCTTTCCCAGGGAACGCTTGAGCTGAACGTCAGCAGCGTTAATCTTGAGGGCGGCATTCAGATGGGTGAGTGCTTCTTCATAGCGGGTCAAATCAAGCAGGATGGAGCCGAGTTCTATGAGAATCCGAAAATCCTGTGGATTCATTACCCGTGCTTTCTCAAATGCCTCAAGTGCAGCTTCGATTTTCTTGCGTTCCTGCAGAATAATCCCAATGACAAAATGGATATCGGCCAGTTCCTTCGGACTGGTTCCGGGAACTGTTTCGGCGACTACGACATGTCGCTGGAGATAGTTCAGACCCTCGGCAATCTCGTTGTGATCGACAAACTGGCTGTTGACTCGAAGTGGGTCGACATCTGGAGGAGGCCCAACCCATTGCCCTGAAAACGGCACAGAATGATCACGCCAGAGTTTCGAGTCGGCATCAAGCAGATCGGTATCGGCAAGGAGTTGATCGAC
>JASLKI010000269.1 GCA_030747575.1 Verrucomicrobiota bacterium
CATCCACCACTGCGCTGATTGATGCACTCGAGAAGAATACCCTGCCCCCCGGCCAAATCAGCCCCGCGCATCAGCAGCAATTGACCAGTCATGTCAAATCAACCTTAGCCGCACGCGCGACCAAGCTTTTTGGTCGAACCAACCCCGATCGGGCCAAGGTCATCGCCCGCTACGCCGACCTCTCCAAACTGCAGCCCAACCCCGAACGGGGTGCAGCGTTGTTCAAGACCGCGTGTAGCGCATGCCATCAATTCAAGAGCGTGGGCAATCCCCTCGGGCCGAATCTCGCCACGTTGTCCGGAAAGCCGCTCGGTCATTGGCTGACCGCCATTCTCGACCCCAACGCCGCACTCGAGGACAAGTTCACCAGCTACATCGCCACTCTCAAGAACAACACCGCGCACGTCGGCGTCATCACCACTGAGACACCCATCAGCCTCACCCTGCGCACCGCCACCGGGCAGCCTCATACTGTCCTGCGCCGCGATCTGAAATCGCTCGAAAGCACCAACCTTTCCCTCATGCCCAATGGCCTTGAGGCTGTTCTACCTCCGCAGGCGATGGCCGACCTGCTTGGTTACCTGCGAGGCGTACGCCTGTGCGCGGTGGGCGTGGCAAAAACTGACGTCACACCCAAGTATCCGGTCATCCTTGCCGGTTATGGAGGCCGACGCACCGAGCATGAAGGCATCGATACCAAACTCTGGGCACGCGCGATGGTCATCGGCAGTGAAAAGCCTGTAGCCGTCATAGTTCTCGACAACTGCGGTGTACCCGCCGCTCTAACCGCGCGGCTGGCCAAGCGTTTGGCCAAACATGGCATCACGCGCGAACGCCTTGTAGTCGCCGCCACTCACACGCACAACGCACCCAACCTCACTGGCTACGCGCCCGTGCTCTGGGCAGGCCGCCTGAATGACGCGCAAAAGAAAAATCAGGCCGCCTACACCTCCTTTGCCATCGACCAAATGGAGGCTGCTGTGGTGACAGCGTTGAAAGCGAGACAACCGATGGAGCTGGACTGGGCGCAGGGCCGCGTGGGTTTTGGCGGCAACCGCCGGGTACTTAAAAACGGAAAATGGGCTGGATTCGGCTTCCAGCGCAGCGGGCCGGTGGACCACAGCCTGCCTGTGCTGGCCGCTCGCGATGCCGATGGCCGCGTGCGTGCGATATGGGCCAACTACGCGTGCCACTGCACTACAGTGGGATCGCGCAATCGCGTGGGCGGTGACTGGGCCGGTTATGCGAATGAAGAGATGGAAAAAAATTTCCCTGAAGCGGTGGCATTGATGACCATCGGTTGCGGCGCGGACGTCGGACCGCAGCCCAGCGGCAATCTCGACATTGCCCACCAGCACGGCCAGAGCATTGCCACGGAGGTGCGCCGCCTGCTTGCCGGTCACACCACACCGCTTTCGGGCCCGCCCATTGTGACCACGCGGCAGGTGCCTTTACCGCGCGTGAAGCCCAAAGGTAAAGCGCATTGGGAAACGCAGCTGCAAAACAGCGGCGGGTTTGACCACCAACTCGCCAAGGCGATGCTAAATCGTATCGAGACACAGGGTGCGCTGAAGCCGACAGTCGATTATCCGGTTTCGATCTGGAAATTCGATCGCGATCTGGCGATGGTGTTTCTTGGCGGCGAAGTGGTGGTCGACTATTCGGTGCGCCTGAACCGCGAGCTGGACTGGAGCCGACTTTGGATCACCGCCTGGGCCAACACCATGCCCGGCTATATACCCTCACGCCGTGTACTGAAGGAAGGCGGTTACGAGGCTGACTTCTCACAGGTCTACTACGAGCAGCCCGGACGCTACGATCCGAAGATTGAGGATACTCTTGTTCAAGCCATTTCTGCGCTCGCCGGAAATTTGTTTGCCGCCACGCCGGGCCAAGAACCAGCGCCATTCAATCGCCTGCCCAGCAGTGATACTGCCATCTTTCAGCAACTCGCCGCCCGCGTAAAAGCACCCAATCTACCCGAGACCGAACGAACCATCATCAACCGTATCCGACAGCTAATTCCCAGAGCGCAACCGGCACTTGGCAAGTTCCTCAAGGACGATGCCCAACAAATCGACTGGCACAACTTCGCCGGCGACCACGTGCCGCGCCGATTTTTCCGCCAGCAAACCAAGGGCCACACCCTCCGCTGGCAACCCCCGGCCATGGAAGCCAAGGGGGCGATGATCTACGCCTTCATGGGCGGCGTGGGCTATGCCAATCAACCCAAGACCGATGGCTTCAGACTAAACATCGATGATCTGTCGCCGTTGAATTTCGACGTAGTGCGCGAGGCTTCTCACTGGAAATCTGCCGATGGTAAAGTCGAGTTGCTTTACCTTCCCACGTGGACTTCCGCACTAGATTCCTCCGGTTATTTTTTCCTGATCACCCCGAAACCCGCCAAAGCCGTCACCGTCACCTCAATGGGTGCCGGTTCCCTCCGCTGGTTCGCCATCGACCTCGAACAGGCACTTTCAGAACGATTCCGACAATTAACTCGCGCACTCACACCTTGATTCGTTTACTCAACCGAATGAAGACCATCAAAGCACAGGGCATTTATCCATAAAAGAAGCCCTCAGCAACTGCCCTGCACCGACTGGCCATATCCGATTAATTCTCTACATACAAAACCACTAAAAGTGGCATAAAGAGAGAGCAAACTATTGCCCTCCCAACCAGTAACCGGCAAACTTGCGCCATGAACCGCAGGCAATTTATCTCCGCAGCCACTGCTGTGGCAGCAACTCCCAGCCTTTTGGCCAAACAAAACCGCAAAAATACATTTTGCGTTTTCACCAAGCCATTGCAAATGCTCAGTTATGATGATTTGGCTGATCTGATTGCTGAACTCGGCTTTGATGGTATTGAGGGGACAATACGACCCGGCGGACAAATCACTCCTGAGCAAGTCCCTGATGAACTGCCAAAAATGGTGGACGCACTAAAAAAGCGAGGCTTGGAGATGACCATCATGGCCTC
>JASLKI010000270.1 GCA_030747575.1 Verrucomicrobiota bacterium
GGCGGTGTATGACTAGACTGCCGCACCGCTTGCTTTGTTTGTCGACATGAGCCGCAAGGAACAGTTTTCCCGCAAAGATCTCCCGGATGAGTTGCGTCAACAATTCGTCGTGGTGGAGCGTAGGCTGTTGTTTGTCGAGACGGCGATGGCGGTGTGTCTCGCTGGAGCCGGGTTGTTCGGTTCGTATCTCGCTCTTTTTTTCTCCGACCGCCTATGGGACAGCCCGGGCTGGCTGCGGCTTAGCCTGCTCGCCGCTGGTGTTGGCATCACGGTCGCTTCGGTGGTTTGGTGGCTCTCGCGATGGGTGTTCCACAAACGCGACACGCGCGCCTTGGCCAAGCTGGTGCAATGGCGGTATCGGCGACTCGGCGATCGGTTGCTCGGCATCGTCGAGTTAGCCGACGAGGAAAAACGCCCGGCCATTTTCTCCCCCGCGCTTTACGAGGCGGCGATTAGCCAGGTCGCCGGTGAGGCGCTGAAGCTCGATTTCAAGCAAACGGTCAGCCCGCGGCCGGCGCGGCAGCGGGCGATCATCGCGGCAGGTCTAGTTGCGGTGGCGGTCGTCGGCTGGGTGGTTGTCCCGCAGGCTGGCTGGAACACGTTTAAGCGCTGGGGTCTGCCGGCGGCTGACATTTCGAGGCACACGCTCGTTCTGCTCACCGGGTTTCCCAGCAAGATGGTCGTGCCCAAGGGCGAGTCGTTCGTCGTCAACGGCGCGGTCGAGTACCGCTCGTTTTGGAAACCCGGCACCGCCTCGGCACGGTTTAACGACAGCAAGCCGATACGAGCCGACATCGCCGGCACCAACGTGAATTTCACCGTCTCCGGCAAGGTCGAGGCCGGCGCCCTCACGGTGAAGGTCGGCGACGCCCGGCATCCGGTCGAGATACGCCCAGTGCAACGCCCGGCGATGCGCGAACTGGAAGCCACCATCGAGTTGCCCGCGTACTTGCAGCACCCGGTGCAAAACGAGACGGTGCAGGCGGCTTTCCTGCCGGTGCTGCGCGGTAGTAAGGTGTCGTTCAAGGGCCGTGTCTCTCGCGAGCTAAACCAGGCGCAAGTGACGATTGACGGGGTGGCCGAGCTGATGAGGGTTCAAAATTATAATTTTTCCAGCCCGGAGCATGAGGTGGGCGGCACGTCGCATTTTGCCTTCACTTGGCGCGACAAACACGACCTCGCCGGGGCGGCTGCGTGGCAGTTGAACGTCGAGACGATCGACGACATTGCGCCGCGTCCCGACCTCGGCACACTGGGCCGCGACCTGGCCATCCTAGAGACCGAGGTGCTCGAGCTCAACGCCACCGTGCGCGATGACTTCGGCGTGAAGGAAGCCGGCATCGAGTGGCGTGCGCTTGGCCAGGCGGAGGGGCTGCCGGCGCAAATCGCCGCCGCGCTCACGGTCTTGGCTAACGGCACGCAGGAGACCGAGTTTGAGGCGGGTTTTCATTTTAGCCCGGCGGTGCTTGGCATCGGCAGGGACACCACCATCGAGCTTGCCGCCTGGGCGACGGATCATCTGCCCGGTCGCAAGCCAAGCCGCACGATGCCGTATCGGCTGCACATCCTCGGCATTGAGGATCACGCCGAGATGGTTCGGCAACAACTGGAGGAAATCCTGGAGAACCTCGAGGAGGTTTCGCGTGCCGAGGAAGATATCGCCGAGGACACGCGTGAGTTGGCCAAGACCGACGACGACACCTTGGAGAAGCGGAAGACCAACGAGAAGATCGAGCAAACCGCCGAGGATCAGAGGGAGAACGCGCAGGACTTGAAAGACCTCGCGAAGGAGGGAGCCAAGGCGTTGATGGAGGCCATGCGTAATCCGGCCTTCGATGAGCAGACACTGCGCGACTGGGCGCAGAACATGCAGAAGATGAACGAGCTGGCCGACCAGCAGATGAAGCAGGCCCAGTCCAAGCTCGGCGAGGCGCAGCAGGGCGGCGAGCCGCAGGAGAAAAAAGAGAAGCTCGCTGACGCGCTTGAGGAGGAGGAGGAGGCGCTCGACGAGCTGGCGGATTTGCAGGACAAGGTGAACAAGGACCTCGACAACCTTCAGGCCCTCACCCTGTCCCAGCGGCTGCGCAAAATCAGCAAGGAGGAAATGGCACTGCGCAAAAAAATCAAGGATATCATCCAGGAAACCATCGGCCTGACGCCGGACGATCTGCCGGAGCGCCACACCCGCGCGAACGGCCGCTTCACCAAGTCGCAGGGCCGCACGCAGGCCAAGGCGGTCGAGTTGCAGGGCGAGATCAGCCGCTTTTACGAGCGCACCGGCAAGGGCCAGTACGGTGAGGTCAGCCGCGAGATGGAGACGGAGAAAACCGGCGAGTCGCTCGCGGAGATCGAGCAGCAGATTTCTTCCAACATCTCCATGCTGGCCATTCGCAACCTCGGCGATTGGTCCGGCAATTTCGGGGAGTGGGCCAAGAAACTCGAGCCACCTAAAAAGGACTCAGAAGGCGGCGGCCAGGGCGGTGGCCAGGGCGGCGAGAAAAAGGAGAACGAGCTGATGAAACTGCTTTTCTCCATGCTGCGCCTGCGTGAAAGCGAGCTGCTGCACCGACAGCAAACCGCCCTGCTTGAGCAGCAGAAGGGCGAGGCCGGCATTTACGCGAAGGGCCTCGAGCGGGTGGTGCAAATGCACGCCGACTCGATGCTCGAGCTGAACCGGATGCAGTTCGAGACCGTCGAGCCGGCGATGCTTGACCCGTTGCAGGAGACGTTCGACTCGATGGAGATCACCGACAACCTACTCGACAAGCCGCAGACCGACTTGGTCACCACCGAGGCGCAGACCGGCACCATCCGGGCCATGTCCGACGTCATCAACCTCATTAACGAGGAGGTCAAGCGCGACAGCGGCCAGCAGGGCCAGTCGCAGGCCCAGCAGGAAATGGCGTTCATGATGGCGATGATGGCGATGAAACAGCAGATGGGCCAGGGCATGAAGCAGAGCCAAAGCGGCGGCGGCAGTCAGGCCGGCGGCACGACCAGCCAATCCGCCTCCGCATTGACCGGGGACGCCGTTGGCCGCGAGGACAGCGAACGCGCCATCAGCCGGGGCAGCGGCGCGGCGGCACGGTTGCCTGAGGAGTTTCGCGAGGTGTTGCAGAATTATTTCAAGGCGGTGGAGGCGATGGAGGGGGACGGGAAGCGATGAGGCGGACGCGGCTTTCGCTTCTCATCGCGGTGTCCCTGGCCGTGGCCGTTCCGGCCCAGGCGCAAAAACTGTTTGAGGAGTCGAGCGACCTGTTGCCGAAAGAGATCGAGCGTATGTACTTGAAGGGCCTGCAGTTCATCGTGCGGTCCCAGATCGCCGGCGGCAATTTCAAGGACAAGCCGTACGGCACGTCGCCGGCGGTGGTCGGGTTGGCTGTTGTGGCGATGCTCGCGCACGGGGATGACCCGATCCACGGCCCGTACAGTGGCCCGATCAAGCGCGGACTCAACTTCATCGTCAGCCGGCAAAACAAGACCACCGGCTACATCGGCACCACAATGTATAACCACGGCTTTGCAACGCTGGCTTTGGCCGAGGCGTATGGCGCGGTGGAGGACGACCGGCTTGGCCCGGCGCTCGAGAAAGCCATCGCCCTGATCATCAACGCGCAGAAAAAAAACTCGCGCGGCGGCTGGCGCTACTCGCCGGAGAGTAGCGACGCCGACACCACCGTGAGCGGCGCGCAGATGGTGGCGTTGTTCGCTGCGCGCAACGCCGGCCTGACTGTGCCGGAGTCGGCCATCCAGACTGGCCTGAAATATTTCAAGACGTGCCAGACGCCCGAGGGCGGTTTCGGCTACACGTCCAATCGAGGCCCCAACGCCGCCCGCTCGGCCATCGGCACGCTGGTGTTCGCCCTGGCCAAGGAGAAGGACAGTGCGACTTTCCGGAAATCATTCGGCTACCTTCGCAAGGCCCCCGAGACGTCGAGCTACCGGAACTATTATTTGTACTATGGCGCACAGGCATTCTTCCACGCCTCGCCGGCGGAGTGG
>JASLKI010000271.1 GCA_030747575.1 Verrucomicrobiota bacterium
CGAGACCGCCTCAAAGCTCCACAGCGAGAGCGTCATCAGTGTCACCGGCAAGGTGCGTGTCCGCCCCGACGGCACGAAGAACGAGAAGATCGACACCGGACTCGTCGAGGTCGTGGCCGAACAACTCGAGGTGCTCAACCACGCCGACGTGCTGCCGTTCAGTATCGACGACCCCGAGGTCGCGGCCAAAGTCAACGAGGAGCTGCGCCTCAAGTACCGTTACCTCGACCTGCGCCGACCGGAGATGATTCATAACATGCGCCTTCGCAGCCGGGTGGCCACCGCGACGCGCGTGTTCATGGAGGATCAGGGTTTCCTCGAAATCGAGACACCGACGCTGTTCAAGAGCACACCGGAGGGCGCCCGCGAATTCCTCGTGCCGAGTCGGCTGCATCCGGGCCAGTTTTACGCCCTGCCCCAGTCGCCGCAGCAGTACAAGCAGATCCTCATGGTAGCCGGCGTGGAGAAGTATTTTCAACTCGCCCGCTGCTATCGCGACGAAGATTTGCGAGCCGACCGCCAGCCAGAGTTCACGCAGATCGACATCGAAATGTCGTTCATCGATCGCGAAGATATTTACGCACTCATCGAGGGACTCCTCGCGCGCGTCTGGAAAACGGCGCTCGACATCGACATCCCCACACCGTTCCCGCGCGTCGCGTTTGAGGACGTGATGAATCGCTGGGGCATCGACAAGCCGGACACCCGTTTCGACATGGAACTGGTCGATATGACCGACGACTTCGCTTCGAGTGAATTCAAGGTCTTCAGCGGCACGGTGGCCAAGGGCGGCGTGGT
The DNA here is from genome assembly GCA_030747575.1 of Verrucomicrobiota bacterium. Classification (GTDB taxonomy): domain Bacteria; phylum Verrucomicrobiota; class Verrucomicrobiia; order Limisphaerales; family UBA1096; genus UBA1096. The sequence goes on from JASLKI010000271.1 coordinate 799, forward strand.
CAAGGCGTTAAACGCCAAGGGATTCGCCTGCGTGACCCAAGGGCAAATGGAGACGATGACAGACTACGCCAAGAGCTTTGGCGCAAAAGGCCTCGCCTACATCAAGGTCGAGAACGGCGAGTGGAAGTCGCCGATCGTCAAGTTTTTCAGCGACGCCGAGAAAGCTGCGCTGCAGGAGAAACTCGCCATTGAGGAGGGCGACCTCATCCTGTTCGCCGCCGACGAGTGGCTCAACGCCTGCGAGATCCTTGGCAAAATCCGCCTCTATTGCGCCGAGAAATTAACCGAGATGGACAAGATGAGCATCGCGGCCGACCAGTTCAATTTCCTCTGGGTCATTGAGTTCCCGTTGCTGATGTTCGACAAGGAGATGGATCGCTGGTACTCCAGCCATCACCCGTTCACCTCGCCGGTGGAGGAGGACATCCCCAAGTTAACCAGCGACCCCAAGTCGGTACGCGGTCAGCATTACGACATCGTCGTTAACGGCGTCGAGCTGGGCGGTGGCTCCATTCGTATCCACCAGCGCGAATTGCAGAAAACCATCTTCGAGGACGTGCTACAGATCCCGGCCGACGTGGCGCAGGAACGGTTCGGCTACATGCTTGAGGCGTTTCGATTCGGGGCACCGCCGCACGGTGGCATCGCGCTTGGCTTCGACCGGCTCATCGCCATGCTGTGCGACTCAGAGAGCATCCGCGAAGTGATCGCCTTCCCGAAAACGGCGAAGGGCGCTGACCTCATGAGCGACGCCCCCGGCACCGCCGAGCCCCGGCAACTGCGCGACCTGCACATCAACCTCCGCGCACCGCAACAGGAACAACCGAAGGCGACAGAGTAGCCGCTTTTAAAGGCCGAGGGGGCGCACCGCAGAGAAGAATTCCAATGGGATAGGACACTCAACGAAACGCCGCTTGGCCAAGCGGAAACCCACTCCACTCGCAGTTGGTAAAAATGGAGCTGAGAATCCGGCGTAACGGTGATTCGCTTTTCAGCCAGCCCTCCCGTTAACGGCACTTTGGCAATCTCCTCCCAGTTGGCCAAATCGTTGCTGCCTTCCAGCGTGAAATTAAATTGGGTATTTTCGGCCTATACCCAAAGATACCCTTGATGCTGAGAAGAAACTCCGCGCCGGCCACCGACAGCGCCAACGAAGCATCATCGCTGCGTTCATTGGAGGGGTTGCCTCATCCTGTAAATGGGATTAGGCAAACCGAGTAAACTGAGTCGTTAAGAAACCCGACACAATCGTGAGAATACTTAGCCAACCGTGTATGAGCATGAAATCAGAGTCAACTTTGCCGAGAAGACAAGTGACACTCCCATCAAGCGTCACTCGTTGATGAAGTAGCTCAGGTTCTCGAGTTCCATTGCGAGATTGACGTTGTTGACCGTCACCTCGTCGGGCACCGACAACACGATCGGCGCGAAGTTAAGAATCGCCACCACGCCGCAATCGACCAGTTGATTCACCACCTCCTGCGCGGCGGTTGGAGGCACACACAGGATCGCCAGCTTGACCACGTGATCGGCGATCATTTTTGGCAACTCCTCCATCGGCCTCACTTGGAGCTGGATTTTTTCCGCCTTGAGCCACTCGGACAATTTCACCTTCTCCGCGGTCTTCGCCGATTGCTCCTCAATCGATGTCTCTCCCAATAAATACCGGCTCGGCTGAATATCAAACGCGCCGATGACCCCGAACCCCTCCCTCTCGAAGCCGCGATAACTGAGCAGCGCCCGGCCAAGGTTGCCCACCCCCACGATCACAACCGGCTGAAGGCTCTTTGTGCCAAGCCGTTTCGTGATCATCTCGATCAGTTGCTCCACATCGTAACCCAGTCCGCGCGTGCCGAACTGCCCGAAGTACGTGAGATCCTTCCTCAACTGCGTGGACTTCACACCGGCCGCTTTAGCCAGCACCTCGCTGGACACGGTGTGAATGCTGTTGTTTAACAACCGATGCAGGCAGCGCAGATAAACCGACAGCCGGTAAACCGCCTTGCGGGGGATTTCTGTTCGCGCCACTTTTTTCATCGTCTAATCGACGAACATCATTTCGTTGGATACCAACAGCGCCTGACCAAGCCGCACCCACGCGGCTGCACTCGGCACGAATTCATCGACAAAACCCTTGGCCAAGGCCAACTCCTCCGCCAATGGTTCACGCTGGTAGGCCAAACGGTAAATCACGCGGATACGCTCTTCTTCATCGGCTGACGTCACCCCCGAACGGGCGCCCAGGCGCTTGGCTTGCGCCTCGATGAACGGGCTGTTCAGCAGATACAACGCCTGCTGCGGCACCGTGGTGGTGAAGCGCTGCGGGCAGGTCGTGTCCGGCCCGGCAAAGTCGAAGGTGCGAAACAGGTTCGGCAGGTTTTGCCGGTCGACGAAGCCGTACACCGTCCGGCAACGGGCGTCCGGCTTGTTGGCAATATGAACCGAGCGGCCACCCTGCTTGAGGGTGAGGTTACCGGAAACACTGAGTACCGAGTCGCGCATCGTCTCGAAGTCGAGCCGCTTGCGGTTCATCTGCCAAAGCAGCCTGTTGCCGGAATCTCGCTCGGCATATTTCGGGTGAACCGTCTCGCCCTGCTGATACGTACTCGAAGTCACGATACCCCGGATCAGCGCCTTGACCGACCAGCCGCTGTCGACAAAATCCGCCGCAAGAAAATCGAGCATCTTTGGATGCGACGGTGGCTCAGCCCGCACGCCAAAATCACTCGGCGTTATAACCAGCCCGCTGCCAAACAATCGCTGCCAAACGCGGTTGACCATCACCCTCGCCGTAAGCGGGTTCCCCGGGTCAGCAATAGCCTCCGCCATCTCGAGCCGCCCGCTCCCCTCCACAAACGGCTTGCGCTCGCCATGCGAGAGCACCCCAATGAAGCGCCTCGGCACGACGTCCCCTTTCATTCCCGGATTGCCTCGCCGAAAAATCCTCGGATCGTGCGGCGAAGCGTTGTCGAGGAGCACCATCGCGCGGTTGGGTGCGCCGGGGTGTTCGCCCTCCAACTCGTCAAATTTGCGTTTCCGCGACCGAATACCCTCCCTCCCCTTCACATCCATCACGCGATTTATGTCTCCGTCGGAAAGCTTGGCCGGCGAGTCGTCGGAGTGAACCGCCTCGCGCAGCTTGGGCTGGGCAGACTTGGCCTTGTACAGCAGTTGGCCGAGCGACTTGGCAGCCGCCTCGAGCGACCCGGCCTCCGCAAGTGCCGCCCGCACCGTCGGATGCGCATTGGCCAACTCCTCGCCGCCGAGCACCGTCTTAGCCTGCTCACCGAACGACCCGGCATCAAGCTTGGCCAACGCAAACCAAGCGGCAAAAACTGAGTCGCCGGACTCGCTACGCTTGGCTAGGTAACGCATCCAGCGGCGCGTCAATTCGGGGTCAAGCTTAACCTTGCGGGCTAGTTCATCGACCTTGTCCGCCGGCAACTTGGCCGCGCGGTGCGCCGCCCAAACGTAGTCGCCAGTCTGCTCTTTCACCTGCTCGCGAACGCGCGCGTACTGCTCACGCTTATAGTTGTTCAGCTTGTCCTCGCGCCGCTTGCGTTCCTCATCGAACGCCACCCGCTCGATGGGATCAATCGCGTCGCTGATGAACGGCTTGTCGCCCGGTTCATGGCTGCTGGCAAACACGCCGTAGAGCGAGTAGTAATCCGCTATCGGGATGGGGTCGTACTTGTGATCATGGCAGCGGGCGCAACTGACAGTCAACCCCATCATACCGCGAGTCACCACGTCGATCCGATCGTCTATGATGTCGTGCGGGTTGTTCAAAAAACGCCGCCCCAGCGTGAGGAAACCCATCGCGGCCAGCGGCTGTTTGTCGTCGCCCAGTTCCAGTTTGTCGGCAGCCACTTGCTCGATGATAAACCGGTCGTACGGCAGGTCGGCGTTGAAGGCGTCAATCACATAATCGCGATAAGTGTACGAGTGGGTGAAGAGCCGCGCCTGGTTTCCGGCGAGATAACCCTTGGTGTCGGCGTAACGCGCGACGTCGAGCCAGTGACGCCCCCAACGCTCACCAAAACGCGGCGAAGCCAACACGCGCTCGACGAGCCGTCGATACGCTCCCGGCGAGTCGGCAGCCACGAAGGCATCCACCTCCCCGGGTGTCGGTGGCAGGCCGGTCAGGTCGAGGGTCACCCGGCGAATTAACGTCCGGCGACCAGCGCGCCGAGCCGGTTGCATGCCGTTTTCGCGGAGCTTGGCCAGGACAAAATGATCCAGCGCGCCGCTTGGCCAAGCGGCCCCGGACACAGCTGGCACGCTTGGCCGTGTCACCGGCTGAAATGCCCAGTGATCGGACGCCTCCACCCCAACGGCGGCGAACGCACAGGTCAACGTGAGCGTAATTCTAGTGAGGCCTGAATGCATCAGCTAGTGCGCCTCGGCCAATTCATGACGGCGGCGGCGCCACCAAATCCAAACACCACCCCCAAGCAGCAACACAAACAAAACGATAGCAAATTTCACCGCGACGATCGAAAGCGCCGAGCCGAGAAAGGCGCCGCTCGTCTCGACCGAGGCCACGATGGGATTGCCCAAGCCTCCGGTTGTCACGGTCGAACCGGCGCGCGCCACCACGGTTGTCGCCTGCACCGCGCCGGCCGCGCCACCGCCGGCAATCACGCCGAGCAGCCATTGCAGCCACGGATCCATGCCAGTAACGAACGAAGCCGTGATAACCGTCCCGGCCACGATCGACGCCGGGCTGGCGATGGTGTCGAGCAAGTTGTCAATCCACGGAATGTAATAGCCGCCGATTTCGAAAAGAGTCGCCACGAGAAAAACCATCAGCGCAATGTCGCTACTCAACCAGTCGAACCCGCCAGCCAACTCAATCAGTGGTTGCCCATTGGCGTCCAGAGCCCGAGTGCCAATATTCACCGCCAGTAACGGCACAAAGACACGGAACCCACACGTCGCACTCAACGCGACGCCTATCATAATCGACATGATTGCCTCCATTCGTGGAAGATACCATTCTTGCGGCGTACAATCAACCCTTCAATTGTCAACCAATCGGCCCTGCTCGAGGCGCAGCGTTCGATCCGCATGGGCATCCGTCACCGTGCCGTGGGTCACCAGCACCACTGTGCCACCGCCGCGATGAAACTCAGTCAAGTGCCGGATCACTTCCGCCGCGTTTTCCGGGTCGAGATTGCCGGTCGGCTCGTCGGCGAGAATCAGCTTGGGTCGATTCAACAACGCACGGGCTACGGCCAGGCGCTGCCGCTCCCCGGCGCTGAGTTCGCCGGGGCGATGGCTGGCTCGATCGGCCAGGCCGAGTTCGTCCATCAACCTGCCGGCCCGCTGCCGCACCTCAGCGCTTGGTTCGCCGGGACAGGCCAACAACACGTTTGCGAGCAAATCAAGATATGGGACGAGATGAAACATTTGAAACACGAACCCGATCTCGCTCGAGCGAAGGCGCGCCCGCTCCGCCGGCGACAATGCGTAAAGGTCACGCCCGGCGAGGTGCACTGAGCCGGCACTTGGCCGCTGCATGCCGCCGAGCGTTAGCAGCAACGTGGTTTTACCGGAGCCGCTTGGCCCGCGCACGGCAACGAACTCGCCATCAGCAACTTTCGCCGTGAACCGGTCGAGGCTCGTGACCTCGGAGCCGTTCTTACGAAAAATTTTCGTGACCTCGTCGCAGCGTATCATCGTCAATCCTCCCGCAGTGTTTCCGCTGGATCATGCGACACGGCGAGCATCGCCGGGATGAAACTGGCCAGCGCCGCGAACACCGGCGTCGCCACCCAAACCGCGCCGGCGAGCGGCCAGCTCGCCTGAATCGCCTTCTTCGTCACCGGAAAAAGCGACGGGCCAAACTCCAGCACCGCCAACGTGCCAAGCGCCGCGCCGATCACCGCCGCCACCAACCCAAGAAACACCGCCTTGCCGAGGAACAATACAGCGATACGCTCACCGCCCTTGCCAAGTGCTCGCAGAATACCGATCTCCTGCCGACGATCGCGCACGTTGAACACCGCAAGCAGCGCCACCCAAACCGCGCCGGCGACGAGCACCGACGGCAGCACGAACTGGTTCACCTTCTCACGGGTCTGCCGCTGCTTGGCGCGGGCGTCGGCGAGCGTGCGTTGATGCACCACCTGCACTTCCGGCAAAATACCGCCAATCTCTTTTCGCAAAATAGCGAGCGGATCCTGATCGGCTGTGAGGCAGAGACAGTCGATCGCCTCGATCTCGTTGATTTTCGCCGCCAACCCTAGCACCGATTGCGCGTCCTCAAGCCGCACAAAAATCGTGATGTCATCCGGCGTGCCGGTCTCAATGGGGTCGTTCGCGACAGCAAACCGCCGCACCCCGACGTTCATCGTGTCATTCTTCTTTTTTTTCTGCACAAGCGCGACTTGGGAGCCGATGTGGATCGTCCCTTTTTCGATGACGAAGCCCATCGGTTTTTTGCCCTGCCCCGGCGCAACGTAAGTTTCCGACAGGCCGACCAGCAGGATGTCCTGCCCGTTCACGGTGTATTCGCGGCGCAACGAGCCGACGAGATGGTTGAATGAAACGTTGTTGGTCAACTGCGTCGCCAGGCGGTCGAGCATCGAGACATCCATCGCGTGCCGCGAAAAACCGTCGCGATAAAACTGCCCCAAGTCGGTCTCGGCGGGAATCAGCCGAAGGTTGAAACCCATGTCACGAGTCACGCGGCGTGTTTCACGCTCGTCCGCCTCGGCCAACAGTTGCGACGCGACGACCACGGTCACCGCCATCGCCAAACCCAGTAGCGAAAAAAGGGCGTTGAGTTTCCGGAAACTCAGCTCGCCGAGAATGTGCGACCAAACTGACATTAGTTGCCCGACCGCCGCAGCAATAGCAATCCGCCACCGGCCAAGGTCGCCACGGCGATGATGCCCAGCGTCCACCACAAGGTGTTCACCTGGCCAAGCGCCGACGATTCCGGATCAGGTTCAACCGGCTTGGCCTCTGCGACCGGTTCCGGATCAGACTCAACCGGCTTGGCCTCCGCGACCGGTTCCGGATCGGCTCCGAGCAACTCCTCCGGCTCGATGTTAAACTCGATCAACTCCTCGCTGTAGCCCAGCGAGAGTTGCTCAAAGTGACTCGACGCCGCGGCCTCGTTTGGCTGTGAGTTCGGGCCGCGCGATATGATGCGGCTTATCTCGCCCTTGACCTGCGGGTTATCCGGGTCGAACCCGAGCGCCGCGTACGCCGCCGTCCGTTCAGCTCGCCCCCACGACAAAGGGAAGCGTTCGCCCTGCATCCACACCCGGTCGAGCCCGCACTCGCAGTCCTGCCCCACCACCGCCAGCGCCTCCTGCAACTCTGAGCGTGTCACCAAGCCGCCGCGCAGCGGTTGGCCCACCCGGCGGCCGCGCCCCATCAGCACCACGGCCTGCGGCTCCGGCACCGGCCCAGCATCGAGACCAAGACTCCACAACAGCACCGACTCGCCGGCGATACGCTTGGCCGCCACAACGACGACCTCCGGCGGATGCTCGACCGGCTTGGGCATTTGCGGCATCAGCGGCGTGATCGCCTTGATAGCATCGTCCACCGCGGCCCGGGCGCGCCTGGTTTGCGCCGCGTCAGTTCCCTCGACGAACAGAATCACAGCGTAGGCGGGAATCAGTTTCTTGATCAGCACGTCCCGGGTCGGCGACGAGACGACAGACGACAGGAATGACCACTCGGGATTGTCCTGCTTGACGGCCGGAAAGTTGACCGGCCAAGCCAACTCACCGGCGGGCGACAGCAGCAATCCGGCAGGCACACCCGGTGTCCGCTTGGGCAGGCGCTTGGCCTGCGGATGATCGCCCTTGGCCAGATTCACCAACTGGAACCGGACGTTGGCATCGCCGAACAGCACCGACGCCACTTGGCCAAGCCGGTCCACTTGGGCACCGGACACCTCGTCGTCAATGAAACAAAAAAACGTGTAGCGCTCGTTGCCCAAGTCTGCAAAGCCTACATCGCGCACCGTGTAACGGCAGGCGTGGCCGGCCACAACCGCGGCCAGAATCCCCGCAAATAAAATGGGTAAACGAAATTTCAACGTACGCAGAACGATACGGGCATCCTCGTTGACCGCAAGGCCAAATCGCCCGTAGCATCGGCGGCCGGAAAATGCAGGCGTTGATCGAGGAGTTTGGGCAGTACCTCCGCCACGAGCGGGGCCAGTCCGAGCACACCCAAAAGGCGTACAGCAGCATCCTCAACCGTTTCGCTGACTGGGCCGGCGCACTGCAACTCGCCCACTGGAACGCCGTCAAGTTGTCGCATCTGCTCGCCTACCTCAAGCACCAGCGAAACAGCGAAACACCCACCAGCGATGACGCGCCAAAAAAGCGCGGCCGACCCCGCAGCGACTCGGCCAAGCTCAGCACCGAGAGCCTGTATCTTGAGATCGCCGCGCTGAAGGCTTTCTACCGGTTCTGCGTGCAGGAACAGTTTCTGCCGTCGAATACCGCCGAGAACCTCACGCTACCC
>JASLKI010000272.1 GCA_030747575.1 Verrucomicrobiota bacterium
AAAAATACGCTCGTGATTTTCTGCTCCGACAATGGCCATGCCTACATGGGTGGCCCAGAGGGCTACCGGTTTCCGCTGCGCGGCAAAAAGGGAACGGTATGGGAAGGTGGCCATCGCGTGCCGGGAATCGCCTGGTGGCCGGGCGGAATCGCGCCGGGTCAGGTGAGTGACGAGATGGTCATCTCGCTGGATCTCATGGCGACGATGCTCGATTTTGCCGGTGCCAAGCCGCCCAAGGGGCGTGCGCTTGACGGCGTGAGCCTGCGGCCGGTGTTGCTCGGGGGTGGCTCGCTTGGCCAACGGCAGTTTTTTTGGCGCGGCCAGGCGATGCGGGATGGGCAATGGAAATACGTGGCAAGCCCTAAGGGCGGGGGATTGTTCAACCTGAAGACCGATCTTGCTGAGTCGATGAACTTGGCCAAGCGGCATCCCGCGCGGGCCAGGCGCATGGCGGCCGCGCTCGAGGCGTGGAAGCGTGATGTTGCCAACGGTGCTACGCCGCAACCGGACTACGACACCGCAAGCCTCAACAAATGATACTGGCCGCGCTGAGAACCCCGGACATCGTTGTCCTCTTCGTTTATTTCGCGCTGCTGATCGGCGCCGGTTTTTATTTCCGCAAACGCAGCGGCACAGTCGAGGGCTTCACTGTGGCCAACCGCTCGCTGCCGGGCTGGGTGGTGGGCCTCTCGGTCTTTGGCACGTACCTGAGCAGCAACACCTTCATCGGCGTGCCGGGCAAGGCGTATGGTTCTAACTGGAACGGCTTCGTTTTCAGCCTCTCGCTGCCGATCGCGGCGTTCATCGCGGTGAAGTGGTTTGTTCCGTTTTACCGCCAACACGCCGGTTTGTCGGCTTACGAGCATTTGGAGAAACGCTTCGGCGCGTGGGCTCGTGTGTACGCGGTGGTTTGTTATTTGCTGACGCAGGTTTCGCGTGTGGGGACGATTATGTTTGGTGTGTCGGTGGGGCTGCACGCGCTGACTGGGTGGGACATCGCGACGATCATCGTTTTCTCGGGTGCCGCCGTGACGCTGTACACGCTGATGGGCGGGATTGAGGCGGTGATCTGGACGGACGCCATCCAGAGTGTTGTTCTCACCGTGGGCGCGGCCGTGGTAGTGATCCTGATTTTGACCGACATGCCGGAGGGGCCTGGGCAGGCAATCCAATTGGCCGAAGAGGCCGGCAAGTTCAGCCTGGGCGACTTCGGGCCAAGCCTTGCGTCGTCCACTTTTTGGGTCATGCTGATGTATGGCGTGATAATGAACCTCACCAACTTCGGGATCGACCAGAATTACGTGCAGCGCTATCACGCCGCCGAGTCGGACAAGGCGGCCGGCCACTCGGTGTGGTTCGGTTCGCTGGTGTACATCCCGGTGGCGCTGATGTTTTTTTTCATCGGGTCGATCCTGTTTTCCTACGGCGAGGCGAACCCCGAATTTTTGGCTGAGGTGAAACTAAAAATGGTCGCCGCCGATTCGTCCGGCTTGGCCAAGGGCTCAGCCGAGGCCATGCGCTTGGCCGGCGAACTGGAGCCAAGCGACT
>JASLKI010000273.1 GCA_030747575.1 Verrucomicrobiota bacterium
TCCTGTTTCTTGGCTTCCTCGATGGCGGTGTAGGCGCCCAGTGCGGACGGGTCGTTGATCGCGAAGACTGCATCCAGGTCGTCGTGAGCTTGGAGGGCGTCTGCGGTCGATTGGTACCCCTCGGTGCGGGCTCCATTGCCGTTCAGTTCGGCAACGATTTCAATTTTTCCTGAAGTGCGACTGGAATTGTGTGCGTTGATAACTTTCTTGAAGCCGGCCACGCGCAGAACGCAGGAGTGGGCTTTCTTGAAATCCAGAATGAGCACTTTGCCGCCGTTTTCCCCGAGCGCCTTGATCATCGCCTGGCCGGCGAGTTCACCGCCCTGGAAGTTGTCGGTGCCAACGTGTCCGGCAATTTCAGCGCCCTCTGCCGCGCACTTGGCATCGACGGTGAACACCGGGATGCCCTTGGCATTGGCTAATTTCACGGCCGGCCCGATCGAGAGTCGGTCGCATGGCACAAGTATGATGGCGGTGACACCACTCGAGATGAAATCGTCGAATTGATCGGACTGTTTTTTTACGTCCATATCTGGATCGACCATCAGCGTGTCGTAGCCGTTCTTCGCGGCCTCGGCTGTGATGTGGTCGCCGATGATCTTGAAGAACGGGTTGGAAAGCGTTAGCGGCGTGTAGGCGATGGTCCCTTTGGATTTTGCTGGAGCACTGGTGTCACCACTGGTTTTGGAGGAGCCGTCGGCAGCCGGTTTGTCGCTGGAAGGTGAGCAGCCTGTTAAGGCGAACATTAGAGCCGTTAAGCCAAGGTGTTGAGCAATGCGTTTCATGATATCGTATAGATCTAAAAGTGTGGCCTGTGAATAGGGGAAATATGCCGCAGCTTCAAGCTTGATCCGCGCCTGGGCAAGCGCTGTGGAATCGTTGCTTGGCAGTCTCTTGGGTGGTCGGTAGTCTTCTGCCGTGCTCTTGCATACCCAACTGATTCATCCGGAGATCAATGGAATCCTTGGCCAAGCGGGCCATCATTCGAAAGTTTTGATTAGTGACGGCAACTATCCGGCTTCGTCCAAAATCGGGCCGGAAGCCGAGTTGGTGTCGTTGAATCTCTCGCCGGGAGTGGTGACCTGCAGCCAGGTGTTGCGGGCATTGGTTACGGCAATTCCGTTGGAGGCCATCAACACAATGGGTATTCCGGACGATGATCCTTACGCGAAGCACGGTCCACCGCCAGCCTGGACCGAGTACGAGCAAATCATTGGCGAGGCCAATCTTGGGCTGAAGTTGGAGCCGATTCAAAAATGGGATTTCTACGACGCGGTTATGTCGGATGACCATGTGCTGACCATTCAAACCGCCGACCAGGCGCTTTGGGCAAACGTTCTCCTTACCATCGGTTGCCGCGTGTCGTAAGGGGTTGGTTTATTTCTCGGGTTTAACTTCCTTATTTTTGACTTTTTGCTGGAGCCACTCGTGGTGGACTCGCGCGACCTGACCCATGTAGCCGTGCGTTTCGTAATCCTTGGTGGCTTTGGCGATGTAGTCGGCCGTCTTTATGGCATTGCCCTGCGCCTCAAAGTACAGACCAAGGTAGAGATGGCCGTAGAATTGGTTGCGGGCGAGGGCGGCTGGGCCGGGGTCGCCGGTCTGGATGGCGTCGAGCACTTGTTGCTCGGTGCCTTTGCCGGCGAAGAGCGCGTGGATTTCCTTGAGGGGTACGCGTCGGTCGGAGGTGATTTTGATGAACAGTTTTTCCGCCGCCTTCACGCCGTCGATTTTTGAAACGCAAAGGTAATGCCACACGGCATTCTCGACGTCCTGCGTGTTGACAGTCTGGTGTGACTCGAATTGTTTGCGGCCGTCTTTGTATTTACCCGCGTAATAATGAACGAGCCCGCGCTGCCAATGGTACGGTTCGCGGCTGGGTGTCATCTCGATGAACTTGTCGAAGTCGGCCAGCGACTCGGTGAATTTAAGCTGAAAAAACCGCACCACGCCACGTTGCTGGTACAGGTTGGCGTTGTTGGGTTCGCTTTTCAGCGTGGCGGTGTAGCCGGCTTCCGCTTTGGCGTGGGCTTTGCGAACCTTGGCAAAGGCTTCGGCGGGAGTTTCGGCTTGGCCAAATGCGGTCATGGTCGTGCTGGCGATGAATAACATCGTGGCCTTGGGGATACGAGCGAGTTGGTTCACGGCGCTGATAATGGCCAAGTGGTCTTGGCAAGGCAAGTTAGAGTGAGCTTGGCCAAGCGTAGTTTGGGCGGTAGCTTTGCCCCGATGTTTAAGGTTGTTATCACTGACTACGTCTCACCACCGGTTGAGCCTGAGGAGACGATTTTCTCCGGCTTGGCCAAGGTCGAGTGTTTGCAGGCTCGTTCAGTAGGCGAACTCGAGGGGCGTGTAGAGGATGCTGATGCGATTATTATTTTTCACGAAGTATCCCTCACCGCCGGGATTATCGACCGGTTGGAGAAATGCCAGGTGATTGTCCGCGGTGGAGTGGGGTACGATGCGGTGGATTATCGACGAGCCGCCGAGCGCGCCATTCCGGTCTGTAACGTGCCGGACTACGGCGTGGACGAGGTTGCCGACCACGCTATTGGGATGTTGATCGCCTGCAACCGGCGATTTCTGCTGGTTGAGCGAGGCCTGAAAAAGTCACTTGAGCCGTGGGATTGCCGGGTCGTTGAGCCGGTTCCGCGCCTGGCCGGGGCGACGCTTGGCATCGTTGGCCTGGGGCGAATTGGGCAGGCAACAGCGCAACGTGCCAAGGCGATGCGGATGCGAGTAATCGCACATGACCCGTATCTGCGTCCCGGCATCGAGAAGGTGCTTGGGGTGGAGATGGTTGAGCTCAGCGAACTGCTGGAGACGAGTGACGCGGTGTCGCTACACGTGCCGTTGACTGACGAGACGAGGCAAATGATCGACGCTGACGCTCTTGGCAGTATGAAGCCAAGTGCAATTCTCGTGAACACTGCGCGTGGTGCGGTGGTGGATACGGCGGCTTTGGCGGCAGCATTGCGCGAGGGCAAAATCGCCGGGGCGGGCGTTGACGTGCTTCCGGCGGAACCGGCCCGGGCCGACGAGCCACTGATTCAGCTTTGGCGCGACGCTGATGAGTCGAATGTTAATTTGATCCTCACGCCGCACACGGCGTTTTACTCCGTCGAGGGGCTGCTGGAGATGCGCACCAAGGCGGCGGAGGAGATTGTCCGGGCGTTGCGCGGCGGGAAACTGATCAACTGCGTGAACGCCCAGTGGCTGCCGGAAGCCGTGCGCGAGCGGGTTTTGGTTGGGACGCCCCCGACAGTCTGATACGCTGCGCCGACGTGGATATTAACCCGTCTCAACTGGCGAACGGAGTGGCGATGTGGCTTTGCCTTGTTGCACTTCTCTCGTTTCATGAGTTTGGGCACGCATGGGCGGCGCATAAGTGCGGCGACGATACCGCACGGGTAATGGGTCGTATGACCATCAACCCGATCGTGCACATCGACCCGATCGGCACGGTGCTGATTCCACTGGCGATCTTTTTCTTCAATCCAGGCATCGCTATCTTCGGTTGGGCCAAGCCGGTGCCAGTCAACCCAAGCAATTACGGCAACCGCAAACGTGATGATATTTTCGTCTCGATGGCCGGCCCGGCGATGAACGTGATTTTGGCCGTTGTCATCATGGCGGTGTATCGCTTGGCCATTGAGTTGCCGATCGATGTCGGGCCGGATGCGGTCGTACACAAGCTGGGGTTGGTCGCTTTTATCAGCATGATTTTGTGCGTGTTTAACCTGATCCCGATCCCGCCGCTGGACGGATCACACGTGTTGCGGCAAGTCATTGGCATGAGTGAGGAAACCTATATGCAGATTGCACAATACGGTTTCATTATTCTGCTGCTCGCAATCAATTTGTTTCCGCAGTTGTTCCAAATTGTCGGTTCCGTTTCCTTAGGGGCGATTCAGTTGTTCCAGAAGATTCTCATGTTTTAGTGGATGAAAAAAAAGCCGGAGAAAACGTTTGCGCAGCTTGGCTATCCCGGGCGGTTGATTGCCGTCGAAGGGATCGATGGCTCGGGTAAGTCAACGCAACTCTACCTTCTTAAGCGCTGGTTGGAGTTGCAGGGGCTCAAGGTGTTTTTCAGCGAGTGGAACTCGTCCGAGTTGGTCAAGAGCGCCACACGCCGAGGAAAGGCTGAGCGCCTGCTCACGCCGACGACTTTCAGCCTGATCCACGCCACCGATTTTGCCGATCGTTACGAGCGCCAGCTCGTGCCTCTGCTCAAGGCCGGTTGCATAGTGCTTTGTGACCGGTACAAGTTTACGGCGTTCGCGCGCGACACGGTTCGGGGGTGTTCACCAGATTGGGTGCGGCGGCTATACAGCTTTGCTGCTCTGCCCGATTTGACATTTTTTTTCAAGGCGCCACTGGATGTGTCGCTGGGCAGAATTCTCCGGGGTCGGCCGCAGCTAAAGTACCATGAGGCCGGGATGGATCTTGGCCTGTCGAGCGATATCGAGGAAAGTTTCAAGCTCTTTCAGGGCCGGTTGCTTAAGGTCTATTCCGTTATGAAGAGCGAGTTTGGACTGATTCAAATCAACGCCAATCAACCAATCGAAAAACAGCAGGAACAGGTGCGCCAACGGTTGGCTGCATCAATCGATCTCGGCCAATACGAGCTCGATAAATTATCATGACGGCCAAACGTAAACCCACCGGTAATCGAAAAGCCACCTCGCGAGTGAAATCGCCGAAGCCACTGGCCAAATGCTTCATTGGGCACTCGTTGCCCGGGGTCAAGCCAGGCGAGTTGACTGGTCGGTTGATCGTCATCGAGGGAGCCGACGGTTCGGGGCGTTCGACGCAGATTCGGCGTCTGGTCGATTGGCTTGAGGCCAGCGGGCACGCCACAACGCAGGTCGGGCTCAAGCGCTCGAACCTTGCCAGCGAGGAACTCGAGAGCGCGAAGAACGGGAACATTCTCAACCGGACTACACTGAGCCTGTTTTACGCGACCGACTTTGCGGATCAACTGGAAAACATCATTATCCCGTCGCTGCGTGCCGGATTCATCGTGCTGGCAGACCGGTACATTTACACGCTCATGGCGAGGGACATGGTGCGTGGGCTTGATGAGGACTGGGTGAAGAGCCTCTACAGCATCGCGATCAAGCCGGACGCGGTGTTTTACCTCAAGCTTCCGCCGGAGAAACTGATCCAGCGTAACCTCATGAAAAACCACACGCTCGACTACTGGGAAAGCGGCATGGACCTCGGGCTGTCCCTCGACATGTTTGACAGTTTTGTCCAGTACCAGCAGTTGATGGCTAACAAGTTCGACGACTACCGCAAGTCGTGGGGGTACACCACCATCGACGCTGACCAGTCTATGAATGAGCTCAACCGCGAGTTGCGTCGCAATGTCGAGGGTGTCCTTGGATAGCAGCCCAGACATCCCATGGAGGAACATTACATCGGGGTGGACCTTGGGGGGACAAAGATACTCGCCGGAATTTTCGGTGCCGATTACCACTGTCTTGCCACGGAAAAAAACAAGACCAAGCCGGAGGAGGGCTACGATGCCGTCTGTGGCCGAATCGTCAAAACCGTCCGCGCCGCCGCCGAGTCAGCCGGCATCGACCCGGCAAAGGCCAGCGGTGTGGGCATCGGCGCGCCCGGCTCGATCAGCAGCGATGAGTCGCACGTATTGTTCGCCCCGAACCTCGATTGGCGTGAAGTCGCGCTCAAGGCCGACCTTGAGGCGCAACTTGGCTGTCCCGTCTGGCTCGGCAACGACTGCAACGTGGCCGCGACCGGCATTCACCGGCTCGAGCTCGAGGCCAAGCCCAACGACATGGTCAGCATTTTTCTCGGCACCGGCATCGGCGCGGGTATCATCACCAACGGCGTGTTTCTGACCGGGGCCACCCGGGCGGCCGGCGAGGTGGGGCACATGGTGCTCGACCCGAATGGGCCGGTTTGCGGTTGCGGCACGAGCGGCTGTTTTGAGGCGCTCGCCAGCCGCACGGCGATTTTTAACAGGGTTAAGTCGGCCGTGAACGACGGCGGTGAACTCACTCAATTGATGAAGGCCGACGATCCTTCCGTGACCCGTATTCGCAGCGGCAAACTCCGGCGCGCCGTCGAGGCCGGCGACAAACTGGCCACGGCCGTGCTCGACGAGACTTGTTTTTACACCGGCCTCGCCATCGCCAACCTCTGCAACCTGCTCAACCCGGAAGTGGTTTCGCTTGGCGGCGGACTCATCGAGCAGTTGCACACCGTCATGTTGCCGAAAATCCGCGACGCTGCGCTGGGCCGCATCATGCCCGGCGCACAGCAGGTGCGCATCATGGCCACCACCCTCGGCGATGCCGCTGGCATTACCGGTGCCGCCATCCTCGCCCACGACCACACTTGAGCATTCCATGCGGCGCGGCGTCATCGACATCGGTACCAACTCGGTGAAACTGCTTATCGCCGACCTGCGGGGCGACGAGATTTCGCCGCATCTCGAAACCAGCCGCCAAACCCGACTTGGCCGCGGCCTCTACTTAGACGGCAAACTCCAGGCCGAACCGATCCAGGCCACCGTCGTCGCTGTGAAAGAGCTGCTCGCTTTGGCCAAGGCGAACGACTGCAGCGACACGCGAATCATCGCAACCAGTGCCGTACGCGACTCGAGCAATCCGGCTGAGTTGCTCGACGCGCTCGGCCAGTCGGTAGACGTGCTCAGCGGCGACAACGAGGCGCGGCTCGTGTTCGCCGGCGTCATGGGCTGTCGGCGCTTGGGCAAGTCGCCAGCACTCGTGGTCGACATCGGCGGCGGCAGCACCGAGTTTATCGTCGGCGACGTGGGCGGGGTGCGTTTTTACACGAGCATTCCGCTTGGCTCGGTGCGTTTGATGGAGCGTTACGCCGTTTCCGATCCGCCGGCGGGAGGTGAACTAGAAACCGTCTGCAAATCGATCGACCAAGCCTTTAGCGAAATATCGCTGCCGGGCTTGCGCGGGCAACTTAAGGCGCCTGGCCTAGCACAGCCGTTTTCAATGATCGGCTCAGGCGGAATGGCCGGCATCCTCGCCAAGATGGAACTGGCCGACGACACTTATGACCGGGAGAGGATGGAGGCTGTAGAGTTGCCGCTTCATCGGGTAACGGCTTGGCGCGACCGGCTGTGGGGATTGACCTTGTCCAGGCGCCGGGAAATCACCGGGCTGCCCCCTAATCGCGCCGACGTCGCCCTGTTCGGCAGCCTGATTTACGAGCAGGCGATGCGGCAGCTTGGCTTCGCCGCCCTGCGGGTCAGCACGCGCGGCATCCGATTCGGCGTACTGCGATCTAAATGAGGCTAGTCCAGAAAGGGCGCAATGGGAAAGATAGCCCAATTTTAACAACAAAGGGCTGGATTGTTTTGATTGTTGATTCCGGGGGCGTTGCCCCAAGCTATCGCATTTTGTCCCTTTGGGATAACGGATAAAGGAACTTCGTGTCCTTCGAATCGTTCGTGGTAAAAAAAGAAAACGCCGTGCCTAGAAACAAAAAAGACTCGCAAAACGGTCGGTTCGACTTTACAAAAATGCCCGCCACTGTCCCGTGGTGTAATGGTAGCACAGCGGTCTTTGACACCGTTAGTTTAGGTTCAAATCCTAGCGGGACAACCAT
>JASLKI010000274.1 GCA_030747575.1 Verrucomicrobiota bacterium
TCCACCAGTAACGGCACGCCGGTAAAATCCTGCAGCACAATCCGGGCGACCGTGAACGGAATCTCCTCCGTGCGCTGCGCCTTGGCCTGCCACCCGGCGAGTTGGCGGATGTTCTCCTCCGTCACCTTCTGGCCGTCACAATTCCGCAGTACCGACTCCAAAACCAGACGGATACATACCGGGAGGCGAGAGACATCGCCCAAGCCGGCCTCAGCAAGCGCCGGTAGCGAGTAAAATTTACCCTGTTGACCATTCCCAAGATCAAACAATCGCAACGAATTAAACGCATTATAACTCATAAAAAAACAAAGCGACGAACGTCGCGTTGTCACAAGAAGATGAATCCCCCAAGGCTCAATGTCAACGACAGCGCTTGGCCAAGGGCCTAGTTTAGCGGACGCCTACTTGGCCTGTTTTGGGATTGTACACGTAGCGCATGCCGCGAGGGGGGCGCGGCGGCCTTGGGAAGTAGCCTTCGGTCACCAATTCATTGAGAGTCTTGGGATATCGACCTTCGACTACTTTGAACGTCTTGATAGCATTCTGGATATTGGCCAAGTTGAGCCTTTTCTCCGAGGATTTCTTGGCTTTGCCCACTGCTCCTACGTAATCCAGTGGTGCGGTCAATGGATTACCAGCTGAAGATGATTCCTCTTTTTCGGGCGCTTCATCCTTGGGTGTCTCACTCGAACCGCCGCAGCCACACAGGCCAATCGCCAGTGTAATTGAGGTTATCCAGGTTGTTTTCATAACAGCGGAAAGGTTGTCTTGAGCGCGTGGATTGTCAATCGGCATTATGCGGCTTTGGCTGGGCCTGCCGCCACTCTTTGCGACTCACTTTTTTTGGCGACTGGATGTGTACGAATGCTCCCTTTTTGTTGCCAACGACGATGTCCGGCCAGCCGTCGGCGTTCATGTCAGTGGCCATCACATGGGTGCCGATGCCGGAGTCGTCATCGATCAAGTGCGGCACCCAGTCGATGCCGTTCTTTTTCGTTCGGCGCAACTCGAACCAGTACAGCACTGCCGCTGCGTTCGGCTCAGCGTCGCCGCGCGGGCCGTGCGCCCAAAAGCGCTTGCCAGTCACGATGTCGAGCAAACCGTCCCGGTTCATATCCACAAGGTCGATCCCGTGCAGTTGGCTGAACTTGACGCCGTACCGGTTCTCCTCCGGCTTGGCGTTCATGAATGTGTGCGCGACAAATGTGATGCCGCCGTCTTTCGGCTGGTTTTCGTACCAGCACAAACCGTAGCCGTGCGCAGCGAGCGAGGTGATCACGTCGTTGTCGCCGTCGTCGTCCACGTCGTAGGCGTACATCTGCGCGCCACCTCCGGGCGAAAACGGGAACGCGTGAAACGCCCATTGCGGATCGCCCTCAAGCGACGCCGGTTGCTCCCACCATCCGTTTTTCTCCATGATGTCGCGTCGGCCATCGCCGTTAACATCCCCCACGCCCATGCCGTGCGTGAACCGCTGCCAACTGCCCTTGGGCGTGACGCGGTGAACCGCCCACGGCTGATCCGGGTGATGCCGATTTGGCTCGGCGTAAATGAAGTAGCCTTCGGAATTGCAGACAATCTCCGGCTTTCCGTCGCCGGTGATGTCGGTGAAGTGCGGTGACTCGTTGTCGGTGATGGCCAGCGCGATGTGCTTCTTCCAGTGGCCCGGTTTGCCTTTCGGGTTTTCGTACCACGGCGACTCCGCGCCGGGAAAGCCCAGCACCAGCACGTCGTCCCACTCATCGCCGTTGATGTCGTAAACGAAGCACAAAAAATTCTGCGAGTAGGCGTTGCGCCCACTGAGCGCACCGGCAAAACCGGGCACGGTGGTTTCCTTGCCATCGACGCCCTTCAGCTTGAACGACTCGGTGGCGGGATAAATCTCGTGGCGCTGCTTGTAGTCCGGCCCGGCGTACCAGTAAGGGCCAACGACGAGATCGGCGTGGCCGTCGCGGTTGAAATCCCCGGCGGCACCGCCCTCGGCCCAAAAGTGCGGAGTAGCTTGGTGTTTCGTCCAATTGTGAATGTGATAATCCCGCGCTTGGCCAAGCGAGGCGGCCAAGGCCAGTCCGGCAACAACAAAAAGAGAATGGCGCATACAGCATTTTTGGCACCGCCTCCTGGCGCGGTCAAGCGGCGCGCACACATCTCACTCGCCGCGCTTGGCCAAGTCCGCTATCCTGTCGGCGGATGATTGGACGCTACACCCGTCCCGAGATGCGGGATATCTGGACTGAACAGCGAAAGCTAGAAATCTGGCTGGAGATTGAACTGCTCGCAGCCGAGGCGCTCTGCAGCGAGGGTCTCGTGCCTAAGTCGCATCTCAAGCAGATGAAGGCCAAGGCATCGTTCAGCATCGCGCGCTGCCGTGAACTTGAGAGCACGCTTAACCACGACGTCATTGCGTTCACCACGAACGTCAGCGAGAATATCGGCGAACCAGCGAGCCGCTGGCTCCACTATGGGTTGACAAGCAGCGACATCATCGACACCACGTTTGCGGTGCAAATGAGCGAGTCGGTGAAAATCCTCATAGCCGACGTGAAGCGCCTCCGCAAAGTCATTGCCACCAAGGCGCGCAAACACAAGTTCACGCCGATGATCGGCCGCAGTCACGGCATCAACGCCGAGCCGACGACGTTCGGCCTCAAGATGGCGCTGATGTTCGATGAGTTTGGCCGTGCGCTCGAGCGACTCGAGACCCTCAAGCCGCGCGTCGCGATCGGCAAGCTCTCTGGCGCGGTCGGCACCAACGCCCATCTCTCGCCAAAGATCGAGTCGTTCGTCTGCCGCAAGCTTGGCCTCAAGGCCGCGCCAATCGCGACACAGGTTGTACAGCGGGATATTCACGCCGAGTTCATGACGACCGTCGCTCTTGTCGGCACGAGCATTGAGCGGTGGGCGACCGAGTTCCGGCACCTCCAGCGCACCGAAGTCCTCGAGGCCGAGGAGTATTTTGCCAAGGGCCAAAAAGGCTCGAGCGCCATGCCGCACAAGCGCAACCCCATCACCGGCGAACGCCTCACCGGCCTGGCCCGCGTGCTGCGCGGCAACGCGCTCGCTGCGCTCGAGAACGTCGCTCTTTGGCACGAACGCGACATCAGCCACAGCTCCGTCGAGCGCGTGATTTTCCCCGACTCCTGCACGCTGCTCAACTACATGCTCAACAAGCTGGCCAACCTCACCAAGGGATTGATCGTGTACCCGAAAAACATGGTCAAAAACCTTGGTCAATCGCTGGGCATGTGGAACTCGCAGTCGGTGCTGCTCGCGCTCATCCGCAAGGGACTCACCCGCGAAGAGTCGTACTCGCTCGTCCAGCGAAACGCGATGGAGACGTGGAAAACCAAGCACAACGGCCGCGACGATGCCGATTTTCTTACTCAACTTTTGTCAGATACCGAGGTCGCCAAGCATTTCAAAAAGGGTGAGCTCGAGTCCATCTGCACCACCGACTTCCACTACAAACACATCGAGTCCCGTTTCAAAAAACTTGGGCTGTAGAAGATGGACGACGTCAAGCAGCGCGAGGAGTTGAAGTGCGAACGAGCGTGGAGTCCGAAGGGGCGCGGGCTGGCGATTCAGGGCATGATCGCTTTTGTCGAAGCGAATCAACCACCGTACAAGCGCCGCAACCGGCCTCGCTGTCACAAGGAAAATTAACCGCGTGCCGCAACTTGACAACAAAACTATCGTCATCGTCGGTGGGACGACTGGGCTGGGCTTGGCCGCCGCCAAGGCGTTCGTCGGCGAGGGGGCTCAAGTGGTCTTGGTCGGACGAAATGCCGACAGTGTGAGCCAAGCAGAGTCGGCGCTTGGCCAAGCGGCGCGCGGCTTAGCTGGCGATGCGACGGATCCGCAAACCGCTGCCGAGGCGATCGACTTGGCCAAACGGGAGTTCGGTGGGTTCGACGGCCTGTATCACATTGCCGGTGGCAGTGGGCGAAGCATGGGCGACGGGCCGCTGCACGAGATCAGCGACGACGGCTGGCAGCAGACGATCGACCTGAACCTCACATCCGTTTTCAACTCGAACCGCGCCGCGCTGCGAGAGTTTGCTGCGCTTCGCCGAGGCGGCGTGATTCTCAACATGACTTCCGTGCTGGCCGACTCCCCCTCCTCGAGACAATTCTCCACTCACGCCTACGCGGCGGCCAAGGCAGGGATCGTTGGCCTCACCAAGTCAGCGGCGGCGCACTACGCCTCGCAAAACATCCGCGTGAACGCCGTCGCACCGGCGCTCGTCGCCACGCCGATGTCCGGCCGCGCCCAAGCGAACGATGCAATCATGAGCTTCATCAAACACAAACAACCGCTGGATGGCGGCCGAATTGGCGTGCCGGAGGACTTGGACGGCGCGGCGGTTTTCCTGATGTCCGACGCCGCCAAGTTCGTCACCGGCCAAGTGCTGGCGGTCGATGGCGGCTGGAGTGTCAGCGAGGGGACCGAATGAGTTACACAATCGGGATCGACCTCGGCGGCTCATGCGTCAAGGCAGTCGTCGTCACGCCGGACGGCAAAACGTTGACCAGCCACAATCTGCCCTTCGATGCCGAAGCTGATATGGAGTGGGCCAATCGCCTCCGTGAACTCGTTCAATCAATCGAGCGGGATCAGGATGGAAAGCCGGACAACATGGGCTTTTCGGCGCCGGGGCTGGCGGCGCCGGACGGCAGTTGCATCACACACATGCCGGTACGGCTCGAGGGTCTTGTTGGCTTGAATTGGCAAAAGTTTTTTGATTTCGGCAAGGCGATCCCGGTGTTGAACGACGGCCACGCCGCCCTCCTAGGCGAAGCTTGGCTCGGGGCGGCAAAGGGATTCCAGACCGTCATCCTGCTGACGCTCGGCACAGGCGTTGGCGGCGCGGCGCTCGTCGAGGGCAAGCTGCTTCGCGGGCGCACCGGCAAAGCCGGTCACTTTGCCCACACCAGCCTTGACCCAGACGGCCCACCGGACGATTGCGGGTGCCCGAGTAGCCTCGAGTTGGCGATTGGCAACTGCAGCATTCCAGAGCGATCCAACGGCCGCTTCACCGACACAGAGGAAATGATGGAGGCAATTGAGAACGGCGACAGCGAGGCGGAGAAAATATGGCTCAAGTCAGTCAAGGGACTGGCCACGGCGATCTGTTCGTTCTCAAACATCCTCGACCCGGAAGCGGTCATCCTCGGTGGCGGAATCGCCAAGGCCGGCGACCGGCTTTTCGTGCCACTGCGAGAGTACCTCGACCCACTACTCTGGAAGACCGACGACTACGAGATTAAGCTGCTGCCCGCGCAACTGGGCGACCTCGCCGGCGCCTACGGAGCCGCCGCCAACGCGCTGAACGGTTAAATTTCAAGCAGCGACTCGGCCTGCGCCACCGAGGCGGCTTCACCGTCCTGCAGGATCGTTTGCCACCCCCTGCCCCTGCCGGTCTCGATGTTTTCCGGGCGGTCGTCGATGTAGAGGATGGCCGCACCTCTCTCGCCGGTGCGCTGCTCGACCACGTCGTAAATCGCTTCGTCCGGCTTCATGCCGCCTTCCTCAAACGACAACACGTAATTGTCAAACAGACTGTAAAACGGAAACCCTTCGCGGATGTGCCCTATCGCAATTTCGTTAGTGTTGGAAAAAAGGCAGGTCGGGATGCCGAATGGTTTCAGTTGTTCAAAAAACTCGATCATTGTTTCCATCGGCGAAAAAATATTGGCGAAGATGCTGACAAACTCCGCTCGGTCACCGCGAAACCCGATCCCATCGCGGACCGCCGCATAAAATTCATCAGTCGTGATTCTGCCTGACTCGTAATCGATCTGGATCGGCGAGTCGAGCAAGCGCTGGATTTGCTCCAACCCGGCCTCGCTGCGCTCGGCAAACCGGCGAGTGGCGATGCTGTAGTCGAAGTCAACCAGCACCTTTCCGAGGTCAAAAACAACAACCTTTTGTTCGCTCATGAATTACTTTGCATCCAGCTCACGGCGACCTTCGAGCGCATGGCTCAGCGTCAACTCGTCGGCGAACTCCAGCCCGCTCCCTGCCGGCAAACCGTGAGCTATGCGCGTCACTTTCACGCCCAGCTTGGCCAAGCGCTTGGCCAAGTAGTGACCGGTGGCATCACCCTCCACGTCGGTGCCCAGCGCGATGATGACTTCTTCGATCGTCCCGTTGGCCAAGCGCTGTTCGAGTTGAGCCACCCGCAACTCCTCCGGGCCAATGCCGTTTATCGGCGAGATTTTGCCGCCGAGCACGTGGTAGTGACCGCGGAACGCGCCAGACTTCTCGACATTCAAAATATCGACCGCGCGCTCGACGACGCAGACGGTTCGCTCGTCGCGCGCCGGGTTGGCGCAAACGCTGCACGGCGATTTCTCGGCCAAGCCGCCGCACTGCTCGCACTCGATGATTGTGTCGCGTGAAGTGATCAACACCGTGGCCAAGCGCCTAGCCACGGCGCTGTCGGCTTGAATCAAGTGAAGGGCAAGCCTCTCAGCGGAGCGAGGGCCGATGCCCGGCAGGCGGTTGAGTTCCGCCACCAACACCGCAAGCGGTTCGGGGAGCGAGGTCACTGGCCAAAATCAGAGCCCCGGCAGGCCCATGCCGCCGCCCATGCCGCCAGTGAGTTTACCCATCTCGGCAGACTGCGTTTCGCGACCCTTGTCGAGCGCCTGGTTGACCGCGCCCAGCACCATGTCCTCCAGCATCGAGATGTCCTCCGCGTCCACGGCGTCGGGATCGATCTGGATCGACTTAACCACGCCGTCGCAGCTGGCCGCGACCTTGACTGCGCCGCCGCCGCTTGAGGCCTCGACGATTTGGTCGGCCAATTGCGCTTGAGCCTCCTGCATTTGCCGCTGCATCTTGGCGGCCTGTTTCATCAATTTTGCAATGTTCGCCATGTTAAATTTTTCGGGTCACTTCCGCACCTCGACGATTCGGCCCCGGAACAGCTCCAGCGCCTTTTGAATGAGTGGATCATTTTTGAATTCCTCCGGGTCAAGCTTTTCCGGCTGGGGAGCGACCGTGGTCTTCCCCTGCTTCGCGCGGTTCGCAACCTCCGGTTCATCGATCGGCTCGAGCGAGGGAACCGGTGCCCGGCCTTCGGGAGGAGGCTCGCTTGTGAAGCGGAACTGCACATCCACATGGCCAAGCGCGGCGAGCTGTTCTGCAAGCATCTCGTGGTTCCGCTGGTTATCCACCAACGCGAGGTGCTCCTCGGTGACGCCGATCACAAAGAAGCCTTTGGAAAATGACACAGCGTGCGCCTGTTGAAAGTAGGTCTGCATGAACGGGCTGGCCTTGCTCGCGGCAGCGGTAAGCTGCGCCCAAATCGCCTGCAAATCGACAGTCTCCGCCGGCTTGTCAACAGTCGGCGGTGGCGCGTCCTTAGGGATCGGCTTGGCCGGTGCGCTTGGCTCGAGTGCCGGTTTTGGCGCACCTGCGGGCACTTGGGCTGCGGGTGGCGGCTCGTTATCTCGCAGTTTTTGCAGTTGAGCAAGCACCTCGTCAATGCCCTGCGCCGCCTTGGCCTGCGCCGCCTTAAGCAGTGACACTTCGATTAAAATCTTTTTCGACGTAGCCAGGCGCAACCGCCCCTCGCAGTCGGTAAGCACGTCGAGCACTCGTGCCAAGGCTTGTTCGTTGGCCAGCTTAGCCCCGGACTGAAGGGCGGTGGCCTCAACTTCGCTGATCTCGAGAAGCGAGAGGTCGCCCTTCGACACGACGAACACCAGGCGGTTGCGAATGTGCGCAAGCAGGTCACCGATCAACCGGCCGAGGTCCTTGCCCTGATTCGCGAGCGCGTTGAGCTCGGTCAGTGTCCGTGCCGAGTCGCCGGTGAGGACGGCCTCGGCGAGAGCGAACAACTGCCCCTGCGCCGTCAAGCCGAACATCGACAGCACGTCCGGTTCGGTGATGTTCCTGCCGCAAAAACTGATAAGCTGGTCAAGCGCCGACTCGGCGTCGCGCATGCAGCCTTCCGCACCGCGCGCGATGGCGAACAGCGCTCCCTCGTCGATCGTGACATTTTCCTCGCCGCAAATGTACTTGAGATGCCCGGCAATCAGGTTCACGGGGATGCGCCGGAGATCGAAGCGCTGACAGCGCGACATGATCGTCGGCAGCACCTTCTCCGACTCGGTGGTGGCGAACATGAACTTCACATGCGCCGGCGGCTCCTCGAGCGTCTTGAGCAGCGCGTTAAACGCCGCTGTGGTGAGCATGTGCACCTCGTCGATGATGTAGATTTTAAACTTCGACGAGGCCGGCGCATACACGCAGGTCTCTCGCAGTTCACGCACCTGTTCGACACCGTTGTTGCTGGCGCCATCGATCTCAAGCACGTCGATCGATCGGCCCTCGGCGATCTCGATGCACTTGGAATCGTCATCGGGGAAGTCGACCTTAGGGCCGTCGGTGCAGTTCAGGCACTTCGCAAAAATCCGCGCCAAAGTTGTCTTGCCGGTACCACGCGGCCCGCAGAACAAATAGGCGTGCGCGACGCGCTCGCCGCTGATGGCGTTGACCAAGGTCTGGCTGACGTGATCCTGGCCAACAACATCACTGAAGCGCTGCGGACGGTATTTGCGAGCTATGACTTGGTAAGACACCGGCGGAAGCTTAACCGCTCGGCACGTGCCAGAAAAGCGCAATGCGCGTGTCCAAGCGCTTGGCACTGAAACCTTGTCAGCTCAGGCAGAATCTGGATACTTGGCCAAGCGCGAGTTCAGCGCCCCCCCCACGAAATGGCACACGACATCGAATCCCGGCTGGCGGTTTGCAGTTGGTCACTGCAACCGGAAACCCCCGAGGCGCTCGTCGCCCATCTTGGCAAGATCGGCATTCCGCGCGTCCAGCTTGCGATCGATCCTCTCCGCGAAAACCCCGAGGTATGGGGCAAAACCGCCGAGCTATTCGCCTCCGAGGGCATCGAAACCGTCTCCGGAATGTTCGGTACGATCGGCGAAGATTACTCGTCGCTTGATGCCATCCGCGAAACCGGTGGCGTTGTGCCGGACGAACATTGGGATGCGAACTGGGCCAATATTCAAGCCGTCGCCGCAATCGCCGGCGGGCTTGGCTTGAAGATTGTCACCTTCCACGCCGGCTTTCTGCCGCACCAAGAGAGCGACCCCGGCTTTGCCAAATTACTCGACCGCATCTCGCAAATCGCCGATGTGTTTGACACCAACGGCATTGAGCTAGGCTTCGAGACCGGGCAGGAAACCGCCGACACGCTGAGGCTCTTCCTCGAAAAACTCGACCGGTCAAGCGTTGGCGTCAACTTCGATCCGGCGAACATGCTTCTCTACGACAAGGGCGACCCGATCGACGCGCTCGAGACGCTCGCGCCGTTCCTCAAGCAGTGCCACATCAAAGACGCCACGCAGACCAAAGAGCCCGGCACGTGGGGCGCGGAAGTCACCGTCGGTACCGGCGAAGTCGATTGGGCGGCGTTCTTCGCCACTTTGGCCAAGCTCGGCTATGAGGGCGACTGCTGCATCGAGCGCGAAGCCGACGACCAACGCGTCGCCGATATCAAAACCGCCCGCGAATTCATCACTCAACTTTAACACCATGGCAAACGACAACATTAGCATCGGAATCGTCGGACTAGGCTTCATGGCCGCGATGCACATCCGCGCCTACCGCAAAATCGACGGCGTGACCGTCGCCGCGATCTGCGATCTCGACCCCGAACGACTCAAAGGCGACTTCACCGAAGTCTCCGGCAATATCGAGACTGATGAACCGGTCAAACTCGACATGTCAGTTGTCAAGGCGTATCAGGATTTCAATGACCTCCTTGCTGATGAGTCGATCGACGCCATCGACATCTGCACGCCGACGCGCACCCATCTCCGCATGGCCAAGCCGGCACTCGCCTCCGGCAAACACGTTATCTGCGAAAAGCCCCTCGCCCGATGCACCGACGAAGCCAAGGAACTCGTTGAAGCCGCCGCGCAGGCCAAGGGCCATTTCATGGTAGGTATGTGCCTGCGTTTTTGGCCGGAATGGGCTTGGCTCAAAGAGGCGGTTGACAGTGGCCGCTACGGCAAAGTGCAAGCCGCGCATTTTCAGCGAATTGCCGAACCTCCCGCTTGGGGGCAGGCGATCTACTTCGACGGCGAAACGTCCGGCGGTGCATTGTTCGATCTGCACGTGCACGACACCGACTTCGTGCAACATGTCTTCGGCCGACCCAAGTCCGTTTACTCAACCGGCTTCACCAAGGTCAGTGGAGCGATCGACCATGTGTTGACGCAGTATGAAGTCGAGTGCGGAGCCAAGGTCAGCGCCGAGGGCAGTTGGGCGATGACACCCGGCTGGGGATTCAACATGTCGTACCGAGTCATTTTCGAGCGCGCCACCGCCGACTACGACGTCGCCCGCGAAGACGAGCCGCTGCGACTCTTCGAGGAGGGGAAAGACAAACAAGTGATCGAGTGCGAAGGCACGGATGGTTACGCCGGCGAGTTGGCCCACTTCATCGACAGCATCCGCTCCGACCAAACGCCCAGCGTCTCTGCAGCCGAAGGACTGTGCACAGTCGAAATCTGCGCCGCCGAAGAGCAATCCGCCCTAAGCGGCCAAGCCATAAAACTCCACTGAGTTACAATTTCCACTTCACCACTCGACGGCATAGTGCCTGCAGCACCACCAGCATCAGTGCTGTCGCGGTAAGAATGCCGCCAATGACGACGGCGGCTAAGGGGCGCTGCTCTTCCGCGCCGGTGCCGGTTGCCAAGGCCATCGGCAGGAAGCCAAGCGACTCAATCGCGTCTGTCAAGCGCTGCTTGATAAATTAAGTTTCAAGAGGGAACGCAGGTTTTAGGGATTAAAAAGGATTTTTGAGATTATTATTCAGACACGGATTTCACTAATTCACACGGATTATTAACGTAATCCATGTAAATTATTTAAATCCGTCTCCCCAACCTGAACTGGAAATCACTTACTCAAAAAAAAGTTCATTTGGTTCGTTTTTGAGGCTTTGTTGAAATACCGCTTGTCATCTGATTTTTTCTTGGTACTTTGTCGCCCCTTTATTATGAAGGCAGACTTACATCCGGAATATGTGGAATCGTCGATTCGTTGTGCTTGTGGCAACGAGATCAAGACGCGCTCCACCAAGACCACCATGCTCATCGGCATTTGCAACGAGTGCCATCCGTTCTACACCGGCCAACAGAAATTTGTTGATACCGCCGGTCGCGTGGACAAGTTCCAGCAGCGCTTGGCCAAGACCAAGGCCGCCCGCGAGGTCGCCAACAAAAAGAGCAAAAACAAAAGCCTTTAGCCAGTTTTCAGCAGTTCGCCCGCGGCAGAGAATCTATTTTCTCCCGCGGGCGTTCTCTATTTTTGGAGTTTGAATCTTCAACCCCACATCGAGCAGTTCTGCAAACGACGGGACGAACTGGAAAGCGCCCTGAGCAGTCCCGATGTGGCCAACAACAACAAAAAGTTCCTCGAGTTGACCCGCGAATATTCGCGGATGAAAAAACTGGCCGACCTGGGCGAACGCTTTCTCACGCTGCTCGCCGACATCGACGCCAACAAGGAACTGCTCAAGAGCGAACCAGCCGGCTCGGAGCTGGCGGAACTGGCCCGAGAGGAATTATCCGAACTCGAGGTGGAACAAACCAAGCTCGGGCTCGAGTTGCAGTACGGTATCATCCCACCGAATCCAACCGACTCACGCGATACGATCGTCGAAATTCGCGCCTGTGCCGGTGGTGCGGAGTCCGCCCTGTTCTCTGCCGACCTGCACCGCATGTACATCCGGTACGCCGAGTCGCAGGGCTGGAAAGTCGAGCCGATGGACGCCAGCACGTCCGACCTCGGCGGATTCAAGGAGATCATCTTCGGGATCAAGGGCCAGGACGTGTTCCGGAAGCTCAAGTTCGAAAGCGGCGTCCACCGTGTGCAGCGCGTGCCGGCCACCGAGACGCAGGGCCGCGTGCACACGAGCACCGTCACCGTCGCCGTGTTGCCCGAGGCGGAGGCTGTCGATATCGAGATCAAACCGGACGACTTGGAAATCAACGTCTGCCGCGCCTCCGGCCCCGGAGGCCAAGGGGTGAACACGACCGACTCGGCGGTGCAGATCCAGCACAAACCAAGCGGCATGATCGTCCGCTGCATGGACGGACGTTCACAGCAGAAAAACAAGGAGCAGGCCATGAAGGTGCTGCGGTCGCGTTTGCTCGAGCAAAAGATCGCCGAGGAACACGCCAAGTACGCCGCCGAGCGCAAGTCGCAGATCGGCACCGGCGAACGCAACGAGCGCATTCGCACCTACAATTTTTCGCAGAGCCGCGTGACCGATCACCGCATCGATCTCACGCTGTACAATCTGCCGACGTTCATCGAGGGCGAAATCGGTGAAGTCGTCTCGGCCCTCCTCGCCAACGACCTCAAGGAGCGGCTGGCCGCCCTCGAGTAACTAAAAAAATTTATGCAACCTGAAGGACTGATATTCGACTGTGACGGAACGATCGTCGACACCATGCCGATCCACTACGCGGCTTGGTGCTCCACCACGGCGAAGCACGGCCTCGTATTCCCCGAGGATCGATTTTACGCGCTTGGCGGGGTATCACCGTTCGAGGTGCTGCGGATGCTCTCCGAGGAACAAGGCATCGAGATCGACTCCGAGGCGGTGACGTTCCAAAAGGAAGCCAAGTACATGGAGTTGATCGGCGACGCCGGGGAAATCCCGGAGGTTATGCAGATTGTCCGCGAGAGCCACGGTAGACTCCCGATGGCGATCGCATCCGGCGGTACGCACGAAACCGTCGAGGGCATCCTGCAACACTGCGGCATCCGGCACTACTTCGACGCCATTGTCACCAGCCAGGATATCGTGAATCCCAAGCCTGCTCCGGACACATTTCTCGAGGCCGCGAGGCGGATCAATGTTGCACCGGAAAAATGCCGGGCGTATGAAGACGCGGACATGGGCATCAGGGCGATCCTCGCCGCCGGGATGGAACCGGTCGATGTCCGCGACATGCTCGCTGCGGCCAGTCGTTAACCAGCGGCTAGCCAAGCGGCTCACTGACCAATGAAAGGACTCCCTGGCTTTCGCGATTTTTACCCGGAACCGGTTCCCACCGCGGACTCGTGGAGCCTCGACCTGCGCCGGTATATCTTCGACACCTGGCGCGGCACCGCCGAGAATTACGGCTTCCGCGAGTACGACGGCCCGCCGATCGAGGAGCTGGATCTGTACACCAAAAAGAGCGGCGATGAGATTGTCGGCCAGCTTTACAACTTCACAGACAAGGGCGATCGCAACGTGTCGCTGCGCCCGGAGATGACCCCCACCCTCGCGCGGATGGCCGCCGCGCACACGCGCAACTACAAAAAGCCGATCAAGTGGTTCTCCATCCCGCAGCTCTTCCGCTACGAGCGCCAGCAGAAAGGCCGGCTGCGCGAGCACTTCCAGTTCAACGCCGACATCATCGGCGAGGAACACCTGGCCGCCGACGCCGAGTTGATCGCCCTTCTCATCGACACCCTGCGCGACCTCAAGCTCACGAGCGATGACTTCGTCGTGCGCCTCAGCAGCCGCCGCGCGTGGCAGGATTTTTTTGAGAATGGCGGCGGGCAGGAAAAGAACGCCAACGACTTTTACCAAGTCATCGACAAACTGGAACGCGAAGACCCGGCCGTGTCCGGCGACAAACTAGCCAAGCTTGGTTTTTCCCTAAAACAGGTGAACGATTTCATCGAGAGCGGTCAACCAACCGACGAACTCGCCGCCATCCTCGCCAACATAAAGGCACGCGGATTGGGTGACTTCATCAAGATCGACTACCGGATTATTCGCGGCTTGGCCTACTACACCGGGCCGGTGTACGAGGCATTTGACAAGCGGGGCAAATTCCGCGCCATCGCTGGCGGCGGTCGCTACGATCACCTGGTCAAGCTCGTCTCCGGCGGCAAAAACGACCTGCCCGCGCTGGGCTTCGGCATGGGCGACGTAGTGCTGGCTGAGTTGCTGAAAGATCGCGGCCTCGTGCCCCCGCTTGGCCAAGCGCTCGACGCCTTCGTTCAGATCGCCGACGAGTCGCTGCGCAATGCCTCGCTTGGCATCGTCCAACAACTTCGCCAGGCCGGCCTGGCCACCGAGTACCCCCTGCTTAAAACCAAGCCGGATAAGCAACTCAAGCGCGCCCTCGAACTAAACGCCAAATGGCTCGTCACCCTCGACAACCCCACCCAGGCCCAAGTCAAAAACCTCAAAACCCGCGGGGAGCAAACATGCCTTTTTCATGAAGTTGCGAGGATAGCCAAAGCCAATACTTGACCTGCCACTCTATCATTATGAGTCTCTCTCCCAGTCAACTCAAAAGAGAAAATGGCATACGACGATAACAGCACGATCCTAGGCCCGGAAGATGGCAAAGTGGTTTTGGTGCCCGGCCACAAAATTATCCACAAGGCATCGTCATTTCACCGGAAGATTTCGTTCTATAAGCGAACTGAAAACCCCTTGAATTCTTCTCTGGACATTTGTTTGAGGACGCCCATTATCATCCGCACCCACCAATACGCCGATGAATGCGAGAGAGGTACTGAAAGATCGTCATGGGGTCGTTCGATCGGTTCCGCCAGATGCCACGGTATTCCAGGCCGTCAAGGCGATGGACAAATTCAAGGTGGGCGCGCTAATGGTAATCGAGAGCAGGAAGTTGGTGGGCATCATCTCCGAGCGCGACTACACGCGAAAAGTCGTGCTCAAGGAGCGAACCTCAAAAACCACCAAGGTCTCGGAAATCATGTGCCACAAGATCGCCCAAGTGGAGCCGGAAGCTGGCATTGAAAAATGTATGGAGATCATGGGCAAACGCCGAATCCGCCACCTGCCGGTGGTTGAAAAAGGCAAAGTGCTGGGGGTCATCTCCTCCACCGACCTGCTTCTCCTCACGGTTTCCGAGAAGGATCACATCATCGATCAACTCGAGCGCTACATCGCCCCCGGCTTTTGAGTTTGCGTGTAATCGATCGTCGATCTTAATAATTCATTCGAGAACTCACCCTCATCCGGCCTTCGGCCACCTTCTCCCTGAGGGAGAAAGGAATCAAACGCTACTAAGTTCAGCAATCACCCTCTCCCAGCGGTAGAGGGAGGGGTGAGAGAGAACGTGGATAACCACCCCATACGGGGTTCCGTAAAATCGCCGAAGGAACAGCCCTTGCACTTGGGCAGTTGCTATTTGCTCCGCTTGGCTTTCGGTGCCTTAGCGGACTTTTTTTTTGGCTTGGTCAAGGGTTGGTATGGCGCGATGAACGCCTCGTCGAAATCAAAGCCGGCGGTGAAATCCTCACGGGTGTCCTTGTCGGTTTTAGCCAGTAGATTATTCTCGACGAGGTTGAAAACAATCTCGCCGAAATCTGTCGTGCCGTGGATGCCCCACTCATTAAGCAGCATCTTGGCCATCGGTCCGTAGGTCTCGAGTGCAAACTGCCTCATGCCGTCGGTCAACTCCTGCCCGCTAACGTGCTGGGGTTCCTTTGCGCCAGACATTTTGGACATCATGTGCTGGGTGTAGTCGAGGCCCTCGCGCACGAAGTGATAGGCCGCACGGGGATACCTGTCGTCTTTCGCCAGGAGCTGGTCGAGCACTTCGTCGTAGTCGAACTGTTGCATCAGTTTTCAGCCCGGGCGGGCGGCGGTTCGGTTGTCTTAAGAATGCAAGATTTCACTCCCCACCCGACAAGCAGAAGCAATGCCACCGCACAGACAGTCTTCTGCTCCTGTGGGGTGATAAAACCCCTCGCAAAATGTAGCTTCAAAAAACTCACACCGCGACGATGTTCACTAGTTTGCCCGGAATGACGATCACTTTTTTCACGTTTTTCCCTTCTGTATGCCGCTGGACATTATCGCTTTTCATGGCAATCCGCTCGATGTCTGACTTGTCCATATTCGCCGGGATTTGGATGCGATCGCGCAACTTGCCGTTGACCTGCACCGCCATCTCAAGGGTGGACTCGACGAGGTGCACCTCGTCATAGCTTGGCCAAGCTTGGTACGCAAGGATCGAGTCACCGTCGTTGGCCTTAGCATGCAGTTCCTCTGCAATATGCGGCGCGAACGGCGCGAGCAGAAGAAGGAAATCGTTCATCACCGGCAACGGGCGAATGTCCCAGTTCGACGCCTCGTTAGTGAACACCATCATCGCGGAGATGGCGGTGTTGAAGCGCAATTGTTCCATGTCCTCGGTCACCTTTTTGATGCAAGTGTGCAGCACCTTAAGTTGCTCCGGCGTGGCCTCCGCTTCGCCAACCGCGTCGTTCAGCTTCAGCGCGGTGAGCAATTCCGGACCGCAATCAGGGTTCACCGTCAGTTGCTGCTCAAACTCCTGTTCACTTTGCTCATCGATGAACATCCGCCACACACGACCGAGAAAACGGTACACACCCTCGACGCCTTTCGTGTTCCACGGCTTCACCATCTCGAGTGGCCCCATGAACATCTCGTACAGGCGGAATGCGTCCGAGCCGAACTCAACGAGAATGTCGTCCGGGTTGATGGCATTGCCCCGCGACTTAGACATCTTCTGGCCGTCCTCGCCTAGTATCAGCCCCTGGTTGACGAGCTTGTAAAAAGGCTCTGGCGTCGTCACTTCGCCAAGATCGAACAGCACCTTGTGCCAAAATCGCGCGTACAGCAGATGCAGCACTGCGTGCTCCGTTCCGCCAACATACAGATCAACCCCTGGTGTGGCATCGTCGCTAACCGAACCCATCCAGTAGCGCTCCGCTTCGTCGCTGACAAACCGGTCGTTGTTTTGCGCGTCAAGATATCGCAGATAGTACCAGCAACTGCCGGCCCATTGAGGCATGGTGTTGGT
This sequence comes from Verrucomicrobiota bacterium, assembly GCA_030747575.1. Classification (GTDB taxonomy): domain Bacteria; phylum Verrucomicrobiota; class Verrucomicrobiia; order Limisphaerales; family UBA1096; genus UBA1096. The sequence continues at coordinate 16,848 of JASLKI010000274.1, forward strand.
CTCTCGCTTTTGGCCATCGCCGGCCTGGCACCATTCCACGGCACGGGCCAAGGGCGGGTCCCCGGCGCCGGTCGGCTTAAAATCGGTAAGATCCGGAGGCGTGAGTGGAAGGTCGCTTTCGCTCAGGCCAAGGTGGCCTCCCTCATCCCAAACGATTGGAAACGGCTCGCCCCAGTAGCGTTGCCGACTGAACAACCAGTCGCGGAGCTTATAATTAACCGCCCCTTGGCCAAGCGCCTTCTCCTCGAGCCAAGCGGTGATCTTCGACTTGGCCTCGGGGGTCGGCAGGCCGTCGAGAAAACCGGAGTTTATCGCCATGCCGTTGCCCGTGAAGCCAAGAGACTCCCCTCCCCCTGGTGCCTGCACAACGACCTCGATGGGCAGCTTGAATTTCTGCGCAAACTCCAAGTCCCGTGAGTCGTGCGCCGGCACCGCCATGATCGCGCCAGTGCCATAACCGGACAGGACATAATCCGCCGTCCAGATCGGCACCTGCCTACCGTTGACCGGGTTTATCGCGTGCGCGCCGGTGAACACTCCGCTTTTGTCCTTGGCCAAGTCAGTGCGCTCGAGGTCGCTCTTCTTCGCCGCCTCGGCTTGGTACGCCCTGACTTCGGCCTTGTGTTTGGGGGGAACAATCTGCTCGAGCAACTCGCTCTCCGTCGACACGACCATGTACGTCGCGCCAAAAAGCGTGTCCGGCCGTGTGGTGAAAACGGCGATCTCGACGTCGGAATCCTCGACGCGGAAAAGCACCTCCGCACCCTCTGAGCGGCCTATCCAGTTGCGCTGCATTTCCTTGAGCGAGTCACTCCAGTCGATGCCGTCGAGATCTTCGAGCAAGCGCTGCGCGTACTCGGTGATTCGCAGCTTCCACTGCTGCATCGGGCGGCGAACGACAGGGAAACCGCCGACCTCGCTCACTCCATCCTTGATCTCCTCGTTGGCCAGCACGGTGCCAAGCTCGGGACACCAGTTCACCGGCGCCTCGGACACGTAAGCCAGCCGATGCTCATCCCGCCAAACGCGACGCTGCTCGTCGGTTGTTACGTCCAGCGGATAAGCCAGCGTGTCGATCGACTCCGCCTTGTTGGTCGCTGGGTTGAACCACGAGTTGTAAAGTTGCAGGAAAATCCACTGCGTCCAGCGGAAGTAACCGGGGTCGGTGGTGTTCACCTCGCGGCTCCAGTCGTAACTGAAGCCAAGCGACTTAATCTGCCGCTTAAAATTGGCGACATTTGCCTCGGTGGTGATGCGCGGGTGTTGGCCTGTCTTGATGGCGTACTGTTCCGCCGGTAATCCAAACGCGTCCCAGCCGATCGGGTGTAGCACATTGAAGCCGCGCATTCGCTTGTAGCGGGCAAGGATGTCGGTGGCGGTGTAGCCCTCCGGATGCCCAACGTGCAGCCCGGCCCCGGACGGGTACGGGAACATGTCGAGGATGTAATATTTCGGGATGTCGCCGGGGTTCGTGTCCGGGTGTCGCTCGTGAAACGGATGGTCGGCGGGGACGCTTTCGCCGGGGTTCCATGCCCGGAACGTCTCGCCGTCATGCCAATGCTCCTGCCACTTGGGCTCGAAAATCTGGAACGGATATTGTCTGCGCATTCTTGCGGGTGAATTGTCTTAGTTGGATTGTCTCTTGGACAAGCGCGAAGTCACACCTCCAAGTTATAGTCCGTCACCGCGCCAAGCGAGGCCGACGTCACGGCGCTGGCGTACTTAGCTAGCACGCCCTTCGTGTAACGCGGTTTGCGCTTGCGCCACGCCTTGCGACGCCTGGCCAACTCCTTCACCGACACGCCGAGGGTCAACTGCCGGCGCTCGGCGTCGATGGTGACCGAGTCGCCGCTCTTCACCAAGGCCAACGCGCCGCCCGCGTAAGCCTCCGGCGTGATGTGTCCCACGACGAAACCATGCGTCCCACCGGAAAACCGCCCGTCGGTGATCAGAGCAACGTCGTTGCCCAGGCCGGCACCCATGATGGCCGCCGTCGGGCCGAGCATCTCGCGCATGCCGGGGCCGCCCCTTGGCCCCTCGTAGCGAATGACGATTACGTCGCCCTTCCTGATTTTGCCGCCAAGGATCGCCTTCATCGCCCTCTCCTCGGAGTCGAACGGCTTGGCCACTCCCGTGAAACTCATACCCTCCTTGCCGGTGATCTTGGCCACGCCCCCCTCCGGCGCGAGGTTGCCGTACATCACCACCAAGTGGCTGCTCTTTTTGATCGGTCTGGACAGCGGCCGAACGATCTTCTGCCCTTTGCGGTATGGCTTCGAGTTAGCCAAGTTCTGTGCCATAGTTCTTCCGGTGACGGTCATGCAATCGCCGTGCAGCAACCCGGCGCGAAGCAGCGTTTTCATCATCGGCTGAATACCGCCGACGGCGACCAACTCGCTCATCAGGTACTTGCCGCTTGGCTTGAGGTCGGCAAGCACCGGCACTTTTTTACCGATGCGAGTGAAGTCATCGATGCTCAATTTGACGCCAGCCGCGTAGGCCATCGCCAGTAAATGCAGCACGGCATTCGTCGAGCCACCGAGCGCGATAACCACAGTGATGGCATTCTCGAACGCCTTTTTCGTCATGATATCGTGCGGCTTGATGCCGAGCTTGAGCAGGTTCAACACAGCGGCACCGGCTCCACGGCAATCCTTCTTCTTGGCCGGGCTGATCGCCGCCTGGGCGCTGCTACCCGGCAGGCTCATCCCCATCGCCTCAATGGCGCTGGCCATGGTGTTGGCCGTGTACATACCACCGCAGGAACCGGCACCCGGGATGGCGCACGCGGTGATCTCCTCGAGCCCCTTATCACTCAACTTGTTGTTCGCGTGCACGCCGACCGCCTCAAATACCGAGACGATGTCGAGTTTCCTTGTTTGACCCGTGATGCAGCCCGGCAAAATCGTGCCGCCATAAACGAACACCGCCGGACGGTTCATCCGTGCGATCGCCATCATGCAGCCCGGCATGTTCTTGTCACACCCGCCGATGGCGACAAAACCGTCCATGCACTCACAGCCGACGACCGTCTCGATCGAGTCGGCGATGACCTCGCGCGACACTAGCGAATACTTCATCCCCTCCGTACCCATCGAGATGCCGTCGGAGATCGTGATGGTGTTGAAGACGATCGCCTTGCCACCGGCCTTGTTCGTACCGGCCTCGGCCACGCGGGCCAACTCGTCGATGTGCATGTTGCACGGCGTGACATTGCTCCACGTGGAGGCCACGCCGATGACCGGCTTTTCAAAGTCGGACTTTTTGAAGCCAGTCGGGTAAAGCATAGCCCGGCTCGGGGCACGATCCGGCCCATCCAGCATGATCGCTGAGTGCGGGCGCATGTTCGGCGCAGCTTTCTTTTTCGTTCTTTTCTTGGTTACTGTCCTCTTCATCGCAATTCGTCGGACGCGCAGTCTCAACAAATACCCGCCTAAAAACAAGCCAAGCGCGAAGATTATGCCTTTATAGTGAACAGCTTGCGCTTGTTTATAAAAGTTGACACACACTGCCATTTGAACATAAAAGCCGGTTCCAGCGATTAACTCATGAATCCTTTGCCACCCTTCACGACTTTCGCTTGCCCAAGCTCCCGGCAGCCGGATGGCAAACCCCACGTTACCACTCAACCACCGCTCAAGTTGCCTGTCCCGCTATGATGGCAGTTGAAAAATTGCGCGCGAATCCGGAGTCATCCGACTAACAGATGCACCGGCCTTCCCCTTGGCGTAATGCACCCTCAAGATTCAAATCGGCAAAAACGTAATCTAGGCCTGTGGTCGGCGGCGGGGGTCGTGGTGTGCGGCATGGTGGGCGCGGGCATCTTCACCACCACCGGCTTGCACGCCGCTGAATTGGGCAGCGGTTGGGCGGTCATGCTGGTTTGGGCAGTTGGCGGACTACTCGCCTTGTGCGGCACGCTAACTTACATCGAGTTAGCTTCTCTCTGGCCGGAGGCGGGAGGTAGTTATGTTTATGTCCGCAACATCTATGGCCCGATAAGCGGATTTGTCGCCGGCTTGTCGATGGCCATTATCGGTTACATCGGCTCTATGGCTGTAGTCGGCCTGACTTTGGGTACCTATTTCCAAAAAGTAATCCCCTCGGTTTCTCCAGACCTCGCGGCCACCGCGGCAGTTCTTATCGCAACGCTGATTCATTGCCTCGGAGTGAGGGAAGGCAACGCGGTCAATCAACTGGGTGCCCTGTTCAAAATAATCCTGCTGACCGGCCTAGTGTGCTGGGGGTTTTCCGTTGATGCCACAGCGGCAGCTCACCCGTCGCCCGTGGTCGGGGAGTTCACCGGATTTAGCGCTTCAGTTTTCGGATCGGCAATGGCAGCAGTCGCCTTCGCCTTTCTGGGCTGGGATAATCCGACCTGCATTGCCGGTGAAATTCGCAATACCAGCCGATCGCTGAAGTGGGGAATGACGCTGGGTTTGCTGATGGTGACCGTGCTTTACCTGTTGGTGAACGGAGTGTTTTTGCACGCCGCAGCGCCACATGAAATGATCCAACCGGACGGATTGCCAATTGAGGATATCGGTCGGTTCGCCGCCATACGGTTGTTTGGCGAAACCGTGGGAATGACGTTCAACATCCTGATCCTGCTGGCGTTATTTTCCACCATCAGCCTTAGCGCGATGGTGGGCGCCAGGGTGTTCTACTCAATGGGATGCAAAGGGGAACTTCCCGGAGTCTTCGCGACCCTGAACCGCCGAGGCTCGCCAGTCATTGCCCTGGCCGTCCAATGCGCCGCTGCGCTGCTACTGATCCAGTTCACCGGCTTGAAGGATTTACTGGAATCGGTGGGCGTCATCCTGACGGTGATTTCAGGCGCGACCGTCCTGGGGTTGATTTTGCTGCGAATCCGGCGACCCGAACTACATAGGCCCTTTCGGGTCCCTTTATATCCAGTGCCCCCTGTCATCTATTTACTGCTTACTATCTGGATGGCGTGGAGTGTGTTCCGCTCGAATCCCACCAGCATAATCCTGACACTGGGTACGATCGGGGTGACGCTGGCGATCTGGTTTGGGTTCTCACGCCGACATTCCCGGCCTCACTCCAACGGAGACACTGCGGCATGAACGGCATTCGCGCATTGATCCCGGCTTTCCGCGTTTGACAAACAACGCCTGTTCGCTATATTTCCTCCCATGAAGTTCATTCCTACTTTGTTTCTTTCAATTTCGCTGGCCGCCTCCGTGAGCGCCGGGAATCCGACCCTCGACATTCCGTTGAAGGACATCGACGGTAAAAAAACCTCGCTCAAGGCGCACAAAGGCAAGGTCATGCTGGTCGTCAACGTGGCCAGCAAGTGCGGTCTCACTCCGCAATACAAGCAACTGCAGGCCGTCCACGACAAGTTCGCCAAGAAGGGCTTTACGGTGCTTGGATTCCCCTGCAACCAGTTCGGTAAACAAGAACCCGGCACGGCGCTGGAAATCCAGAAGTTTTGCACCGACAACTACTCGGTCACCTTCCCTTTGCACGCAAAGATCGAGGTAAACGGCGACGGCGCCCATCCGCTCTACAAGAAACTCAAGAAGGAATCGGGTGGCTCCGACAAGATTCGCTGGAATTTCGAGAAGTTTCTCCTGGACGGTAACGGCAAGGTCATCAAGCGCTTCTCACCGCGCGTCAAGCCGGACGCCACTGAGGTCGTCGCCGCCATCGAGAGCGCCTTGAAGAAATAGCCGACCGCGCGCTTGGCCAAGAGGCGGAAAACCTCATCAGGGTAACTCAGCCAGCTTTAGTTTGCGGTAGTCGATGGACATGTTGCGACCGCCGTGCAACTGAATGCCGATGGGACCTTCGTCGATGGCCGAGTCGGATTTGTAAGTCATCACTTTTTCGCCCTGCAACCAGACGGTGTACTCCTTGCCGATGGCTTGGATGAGCATCGTGTTCCAGTCCTTCGCCTTGAGAAGTTTTTTGATATTTTTAGCCTCGACCGGGTAGCCTTTGCCGGGGATATATGGTGAGCAGGTCATGTCCCGCTTAAGCGAACCGGAGATGCCGATTTGAATTTGGTCCTGGGTGCGAACGTGCACACCGCTGTCCACGATGCCTTCTCCAAAACGAAAATCAAATTCCATTACAAAGTTGCGGTACTTCTTTTTGGACCAAAGGATGGAACCTTTCTTTTGCGGACCACTCTGGATTTTCAACACCCCATCCAAAGCCTTGTACCATCCGGCCTCATTATTGCCATCGGGTACCTGCCAACCAGAGAGGTCCTTGCCGTTGAAGATCGGCTTGAGTTTCGGCCCGGCGACGAGAGCGGTGGCAGAAGTCAGTAAAACAGCACAGCAAATCAGCTTGGAGTTCATGCCGCGAGTGTGCCGGGTTCGGTCGCTGAATCAAGCTATTCAGTTCTTTTTTCGCACCTTGCTCGTCCTTTGGCGGTTGAGGGCTTTCATCTCAGTTGCGACGCCTTGGTCGCCTTGTGCCGTCATCCAAGCCGCCAGTTCCTGGCGCAGTCGGGCTTCCGTTTTTTGCGTATTTGGTTGGCCGGCGAGATTGTTCATCTCCAGCGGATCCACCGCCATGTCGAACAATTCCACCGCCGGCCGGTGATGATAGGCGTGCACCAGCCGCTTGGCCAAAGGATCGCCCGTTTCAGCCTTGGCCACCATCGACCTGAACAGCGGCATCTTTGTACAGGCGTTGGTGAACTTGCTTTCGTGATTAAGATTTAAGATGAGCTTGTAGCGCTTATCTCGCACCGAGCGAATCGCAAATGCCTCTGTGCCGTTATTAATGCCCCTCGTGGTCATTATGCCGAAAACATAATCTTTATGCCGCTTGGCTTTCCCCGAAAGCACGGGGAGAAAACTTTTTCCGTCCAGCCCTGCAACAGGCTTGCCACCGGCAGCGTCGATGAACGTCGGCGTGACATCCACGTACTCCACCATCGCGTCGCTCACCGCACCCGCCTTCACCCGGCCCGGCCAGCGCACAACCATCGCCGATTGCAGCCCGTGATCGTAGCAGGTCCACTTGGCGAACGGGAACGCGTTGCCCTGCTCGCTCACCACCATGACCAGCGTGTTATCGCTGAGGCCATGTTTCGCCAGTAAGCCGACGATCGTTCCCACCTGCGAATCGAAGTAGGTGATCTCCGCGAGATACTTGCTGAAGTCCAAACGCACGCGCGATGTATCCACGATGTACGGCGGCAGTTTGACCTTGGCCGGCGGATACACGGAGGCGTCGCCCTTGTTCCACGGACTGTGCGGTTCGTTGGAGCAGGCGAACAGGCAGAACGGTTTACCGCCCTTGGCCGTCTCGGCAAACAGCCGGTCGACATACTTCATGTCCGGATTTTTCCCGCCGCCAAAATTCTCAAACGGGAATACATCCGGCGGATTGATGTGCGTCTTGCCCGTCTGCGTCACGCGGTATCCCAGCGGCCGCAGATAATGCACGATACTCCTGATGTGCGGATAAGTCCGCGTATGATTCGGCCAAGCGCCGCTCTTCACCGGGTATAGTCCCGTATAAATGTTATGCCGCGTCGGCGAACACATCGGCGCGGCCTGAAAACACCGGGTGAACCGCATCCCCTGCTTGGCCAAGCGATCAATGTTCGGCGTGCGAGCCTGCCCTCCATAACAACCAATATCACGAAAGGTACAGTCATCCGCAATAATGAAAACCAAGTTGGGCTTAATCGCCGCCTGCAATTGGGCAAACGAAAAAATTGTGAAGAGTATGGTGAGAGTTCGTTTCATGTTAACAAACTAAAGGGAAGCAGATTGTTTAGCGGGCGGGCGTTTGGAACGCTGGTTTTTGCCACGGCGTTGTTTCCGACGCTCCAGGGCTTCTTCTTCCTCTTTTTGCACGTATGCCTCGCGGTAGGCTGCGTCGTTGCGTTTTTGAAATACTGCGAGCATCGGGTCTTTTGTGCGCTTCATCCAACCCTGAAGTTCCGATCGCAAAATTGGCAGAGCGGCTTGGTGTCCGGGTTCGGCGATGAGGTTGTGCAGGCAGTCCGGGTCGTTGGCCACGTCGTACAGTTCTTCAGGTACCCGGTGCTTGTACAGGTCCAGCCGCTTGCCCAATCGCTTGTCCTGCTTAGCCAAGGCAACCAGACGACGATAGGTCACGGTTCCGGTGGTGGCGGTGGCGAAAACACGATTGCCATTCGACCACGGGTTGAAAATGTAAAGGTACCGCTTGTTCTGAACCGCCCGCATGGGATCGCGCGAGGCACCGGCATTCTCGTTGTACTCCTTGAAAATGTAATCCCGGCCGGTTTGTGTGTTGCCACGAATCAACGAAAGAAACGACCGGCCATCAAGTCGAGCCGGGTGCTTCACTCCAGCGATGTCCAACAGGGTGGGCAGCATATCCACGGCTGAAATCATGTGCTTCCCGTCGACCGCTCCGTCCCGGGTCACTCCTGGCCAACGCACCATCCAGGGTGTGTGTGTGCTGTGATGGTAAAGCTGGGTTTTGGCAAACGGTAGTGGCATGCCGTGATCCGAAAGAAACATCACCGCTGTATTGCTGGCTTCGCCACTGGCGTCGAGCGCCTTAAGTGTTTCCCCCACGCAATCATCAGCCCGCCGCACACTCGAGTAATACAGGGCCAGTTCCTCGCGCACCTTAGGATCGTCGAAAAGAAAACCGGGTATGGGCACCTCGTCGGCGGTAAAGATGCGCGACGGCACGTGCGGATCCTTGCCACCTCTTTTGACAACGCTCCAAAATGGCTTGTGTGGATCGGAGACATTGACCGAGAGGCAGAACGGTTTCCCCGCCGCCTTGGCCTTCGCAATGCCGTGAGCAGTGGAGATGCCGTACGATTGCGCATCCTTGATGTGTGCCCCCGCTCCATCTGGCAGGGTGTCGAGATTGATGTCCCAAGCGTACGGCTGATACGGCGTGGAATGGCTGGCCTTGCCGCGGATGCCGGTGAAATAGCCGGCCTCCTTCATCAAGTCCACCAAGTGCGGCCAACCGGGATTCTTGATCTGATAAAAACCCTCGACCTTGTTGTTGTGCGAGATCAGCCCGGAGAACATGACGTTGCGTCCGGGCATGCAGTTGCCGACGGTCACGTGCGCGTGCGCAAAGCTCAGGCTCTGCCCGGCCAAGCGGTCTATGTTCGGCGTGGTTCCGGGGATCTTGCAGCCAAAGGCGCCGACAGAGTCCGCACTCATGTCATCCACCGTGATGATCAAAAGATTCACCGGGGTGGCCTGCAGCGATACCGAGAAACACAACAAAATGAAGAGAATACGTTTCATGCGATGATATGGTTGATCACTTTTTCACGACAATTAGAGAGGTAAATCAGTGGCAAAACAATATCGATTTGGCCGTCGCAGCGCCAGTCTTCATTTGGCGCGAGCGTCTTGGCGATGTCAATTGGCGGCTTTCCCTCTTTTCCTGCTCCGGTGAAATGGAGAGTCCGTCGGGATCGTTCGTATCGGTACCACCTTTGCCGGGAGCGCCTTGGCCAAGCGCACCTTCACCTTGGCCAAGCGCGGATCGTCAGCGAGGTTGGTGAATTCGTGCGGGTCGTTTTTGAGATCATACAGCTCCTCAAAGCCGTTGCCGTAACGGATGAACCGATAGCGCGGATCAGCCACCGCCAGCGATGGGGTTTTTTCACTCCAAAACTGAAACGAAGTTAGAGCGAGTTGTTTTTTGGGAGTGCTTGGTTCTTTCAACTGTGGCAGCAGCGATGTGCCGCTGCACTGTTTGGGGATCGGTAGCCCGGACAGTCTGCAAAGGGTCGGGTAAATGTCGGTGAGCGTCGCCGGTTGACGCGTCTTTTCTCCATCCTTACTGAGGCCCGGCGCGTGAATGAAAAGCGGCACCCGGGTGGTTTGATCCCACAGGGCAAATTTCTCCCAGTTCTCCTTTTCGCCAATGTGAAATCCGTGATCGCTCCAGAGCACGATAATCGTGTTGTCTTTCATCGGCGAAGCGTCGAGTGCATCAAGCAGGCGACCAAGCTGATGATCCACGTAACTGATGCTGGCGAGGTAGCCCTGCATGAATTTCTGCCACTGCTTGTTGTCTGTCACCCACTTGTGCCAGCTCTGTCGACCATGACTGTGCGCGTCCTTGAGATCACCGGGCCGATGCTCGGGCAGTTTCACTTCATCAAGCGGATAAAGATCAAACCATCGCTGCGGCACTTCCCACGGGATGTGTGGCCGAAACAAACCAACCGCGAGAAAGAGCGGTTTGTCTCCGGGCTGCTTCATTTGCTCGATGGCCCAATCGGTGACGAGATGATCACCATAACTCTCTTCCGGATCAGACAACGGTGCCGCGCCAAAAAGCTGGCTGTTCGCGTGGCCGCCAAGCGGGCGACCTTTCGTCAGCCCTGCCTTTTCATCGGACAACAGTTTCGGCCTTAGCCAATCAGCGGAGATGGGATCGAGCGGATCACCACGGTACGCATCCCATGCATCCGGATCGTTTTGCGAGTCGCCCGGCGTCCATTGTAGCGTGTGAAAAATCTTGCCACCCCCCACCGCGCGGTAGCCGTGATCGCGAAAGTGCTGTGACAAGACCACCGCCTTTTTCAGCACTGGTGACTCATCCCTCCAGCGTGGCCCGTGCGCGCCGAACATGTTCCGGTAAATACCTGATTGCACGGGATGCACCCCAGTCATCACGGCCACACGAGATGGGTGACATGCCGGCGCCGCACAGTGAGCGTTGGTGAAATTGACCGACCGCTTGGCCAAGCGATCAAAATGCGGTGTTTTAATTCCGGGGTGATTGTCGAGCGGCGAGATGTAGTCGTTCAAATCATCCACCACAATAAAAAGCACGTTGGGGCTAGAAAACGCTTGCATCCATGACAACAAAAAAATGAGCAAAACCAGATGGCATGAATTTCTATTCAAATGGGTATAGCGATTAGGATTCATTAATTTAAAGACCAATAGAGCTATTTCCCTAACCAAGTGCGCGGGTTTCGCTTGCCTTCCTTGAGTTCCTGCAGTCGGCGCCTTAGGAACTCACGGGAAATCATGCGGGCCTTTTCGCGATCGGCAGAGTCGTAATCCCAGAATTCCTGAACCACATTCTCAGCGGCGGGATAATGGCTGCCATCGTCACCAACCTTTTTCCGTAAGTCGGCGAGTTGTTTCTTTAATCTTTCACGGGCTTGAAAATAAGCTGGATCGTCGTAGACATTGTTTAACTCAGCGGCATCCTTCTTTAGATGGTACAACTCCCATGCGGGCGGGGTTTGGTAGCCGCCGTCGTAGTTGCAGCCGTAGTAATAGACGAGTTTGTGCGTCTTGGTGCGGATGGCCATGACACCAGGGTTGTCGTGATGAGCCATGTGCATCCAGTACCTATAGTAAGCAGCTTGCTTCCAACCCTTTGGCTCCTTACCCGTTTCGCAAATACTCTTGAAGGAGCGCCCCTGCATGGAGTCGGGCGCTGGAATGCCAGCAAAGTCGAGCATGAGCGCGGGATAGTCGACGTTTTCCACGATGGCGTCGGAGCGTGTACCAGCCTTGATAGTCTTCGGGTACCGCACAATCAACGGCATGCGCATGGAGGGATCGTAGGCCCACCGCTTGTCCTGATAATCGTTTTCGCCCAGCCAGAAGCCTTGGTCACCTGTGTAGATGATGACGGTATTGTCGTAGAGACCCTCGGCCTTGAGGTAGTCGAAGAGTCGCTTCAGGTTGTCGTCCACACCCTTTACACAGCGAAGGTATTTGCGGAGGTAGGCCTGGTAGGCGAGGTGGGTGGTTTCCTTCTCGGAGAGTTTCGCGACGGCATAGTCGATGGGCAGTTCCTCGGGAAAGCGTTGTTTCAAGTCAACGGCATACGAACGGCGCGGGTTACGCTTACCGATGGAGGTGCCGATGTGCGGCATCAATTCATCCCGGTAACCGCGGGTGGCAATGGAGCCAAAGCTCGATGGCACGTCGTAGAGCGTCGGCGGCTCGGGAATCTCCACGTCAGCGAGGTATTTTTGGTAGCGCGGCGCGTTCTCGAAATAATCATGCGGCGCCTTGAACTGGTGGCACAAGAAGAACGGCTTATCCTTGTCGTACTTGGTCTTGAACCAATGCAGAGTGGAGTCTGTTATGGCGTCGGAAGAATGTTCACCTTTATGTGTAACCGTATTGCGCGGCCACGGCTTGTCGCCTTGGATGCGAAATTGCGTGTCGAAGTACTTTCCCTGCCCCGGCAGCACTTTGTAGTAGTCAAAATTCGGTTCCGTCTTTAAGTGCCACTTGCCAATCATGGCCGTCTGGTAGCCAACCTTGCGGAACAGGATGGGCAGGGTCTGGTCTACTGACTTGATGCGGCCGGTGAGGTCGGTCACACCGTTTACGTGCGGATACTGCCCGGTGAGGATGCAGGCGCGACTGGGTGTGCAGATCGAGTTTACACAAAAAGCGTTATCGAACGTGATCCCGTTCGCCGCCAACTTATCTAACGTAGGAGTTGGGTTGAGCGACTTCAGCACTGTCGCATAAGCCCCAACGGCTTGTGCAGTATGATCATCGGACATGATGAACAACACATTGGGTCGATCCTCGGCAACGGCACCTAGAGCTAGGGCCAAAGTCAAAAAACTTGGAGCAATTCCATTATTCATAAAGCGGTTGATTTAAACTCGGGAGTGTCTGTTACTGTAATAGTGATATCCAGGCAACTACCTCTCCTGGTTATTCAGTGGATTCTCTAACCAGACGACATTGTTGCTGGTGTGACCAGCGATGAGGATGTCTTTGTCGCCGTCGTTGTCCATGTCAATGGCGCGAGTATCGTAAGAACCCTGTTTGGAGGCGATGACTCGCCGCGTGAATTTGCCCCTGCCGTTGTTTTCATACCACGCGGTTACATCTACAGGATCCTTGCTGGAGGTCACAGCATCGAGGTCGCCGTCGTTGTCTAGATCACCGAGATCAAGGGAATGTGGGAATATTATTTCAGGGTCAATCTCAACCGGCTTGAACTCCGGCCCCTTGAACCAGAGGACACCCTGCCCATGCCCACGAGTGGCGAAGTAGTCGGTGTGGCCGTCGCCGTTTAGGTCCGCAGGCATGATGTTGGTCGCTCCAGGCTGATTGACCGCGAGTAAATGTTTTTCCCATGCCTGTGTCGGGTCCTTGGGCTGTTCCCACCAGGCGAACCATTGGCCGCCAGGAAAGGCATCCCCGCCCTTGGCCGCACAACTGATGTCGGGGCGACCATCGCCATTCACGTCGCCAAAACCAGTGTAATGCGAGGC